>JAGBBH010000065.1 GCA_017938505.1 Clostridia bacterium
GCCTCAGCTGTGGTTTTGTTATCGCCTGTGAGCATAATCGTTTTTATTCCGGCACGTTTAAAGTTTTCAAGAGCTTTTTTACTGCTTTCACGTATAAGATAAGGCAATGGAGGAGAAAAAGCGAAAAATCGAATAACTTCAAAAATTGCGTGATACTGGTATAATTACTGAAGATGAATATAAAGAGAGATTGTTTGAAATTCTATAATTTGCAAAAAAGAAAGGCTGTCAATGGCGACAGTCTTTTTATTTATGTTTTGCCAGGCCGTAGTTTTTTTGTGTTTAATAATGAAAAACATTGCCCCTTGTAAAAATTTAACGAGAACAATATGTATTGTTAATTCTTTTTTCGTCTGTTTTTGAAAAATTGTGTTAAAAGTTGTGAGCAAGGTTCGTCAAATTCGGTTAAGTGAATCATTTCGCATTTGTGATTGAGTCTTGTTGAGGTTAAAATTTTTTCACACAAATTGTCGTTTGAGGTTTTTTCTTGTGCACCAAAAAAGACTTTGCAGATTCTTGCATTTGCAATTGCTCCTGCGCACATAGGGCAGGGTTCAAGTGTTACATAAAGTTCGCAATTTTCAAGACGCCAACTCTTAAGTTTTTTGCAGGCTTTATTGATTGCAATTATCTCTGCGTGCTTGATTGCATTTTGACTTTTTTCACGACAATTGAAACCTTTTGAGATGATTTTTCCATTCTGAACAATAACCGCGCCAATTGGAACTTCTTCCTTTTTTAAAGCCTTTTGTGCCTGAAAAATTGCTTCGTTCATAAAGGTGGAGTGTGGGTGGTTTTTTTGCGCAAATATAATTGCATTTTCAGTGTTTTCTTTTCTATTCATATCTAAATTTTAACTAATTTGTAAAAAATTGTCTAGTATATTGTTTGTTTTTTTCAAAAAAGTGTGATATCATAGTGAAACATAAATTTTATGCAAAAGAATTTGTAAGGAAATGGTTAATGCTATGAAAGATGTAAAAGATGTAGGGGAATTTAGAAAGACTTTTCAAAAAAGAAACTTTTATACAATGAAAGACAGTTGCAGCGTTTTTATTTGGGCCCTGTTGTTGCCTCTTTTGGTCGGGTTTATTTTTTGTTATGTTTCAATGTTTATTGCAATTCAAAGCGGGCAAATTGCTCCAGATACAGAAAATGTTATCTATGTGATGTTTGATAAGTTTTTGTGGTTCTCCATTCCATTTATGTTGCTCACACAAATTGTTTTTGCTGGAATTTATTTGCTTTACCACAAAGTTTCAAGGGTGTCATTTAAAGCGTCAAACATTCATTTTAAAAAGACAAATTGGCTTACAGCAATTCTTTCTTGCGTTGCGGGAATTGTGTGTGTCCTCGGGTTTGTGTGGCTCATCGAGGGGTGTTTTGGTAGGCTTTTTGAGGTGCTTGGCATCAATTCAAGCGGTGTTGGTTTTAATCCTACAAGTTGGGGCAGTTATATTGGCTGTATGGTTATGTTGGGAGTTGTTCCTGCGATTTGTGAAGAATTGCTCTTTAGAGGTATTATTTTTCAAGGACTTAAGGAAAAATATTCTAAATGGACCGCAATTCTTATAAGTGCACTTCTTTTTGCACTTGTGCATCAAAACATTGAACAGTTCATTTATCCATTCATTTTGGGTGTGGTTTTTGCTGTGCTTTTGGAAAGAACAAACAATTTGATTTATCCAATTCTTATGCATATGTTCAATAATTTTACGACAATCACTATGAGTTTTATGGCAAATATGGGTGTAATAAATTTGGATTTTTCAATAACTTGGTGGTTCGTGCTGATTGCTATTGCTGTGGCAGGGGTTACTTTTGCTATCTTGTTTGTTGTTGACAAATTCTATTTGCAAAAAAGAAAACCTGTTGAGGTTGAAAAAGCGGGTGAAGTGGTGCAAACTCCACCGCTTATGGTAAAAAAAGTTCCACTTTCACTTATTTTGGGAATTGGTTTGGCGGTCGTTTTGTTTGTTATAAATCTGTTTAGTTAGCAATAAGATATTATTAGATTTTTCTAATTTCTAACATTTATTGGGGTTTTTATGGGTCAAGAAAAGAAACTGTGTTTTTCTGCGAACTTAATATACTTTTGCGCTATCGCTGCATTTGTGATTGTGAGAGTTTGTGCTTCTTACGGACTTTTTTCTTTTCTCGGACCTTATGGAAGTTATTTTTTGGGGATTTTCTTGCAAGTTGGAATTATTTTCTTGATTCCTCTTTTTGCTTATAAGTTTGCAAACAAGCAAAAAATTTCTGATACGGTTAGAGATTTCTCATTTAGAAAAATCTCCTTAAAAGCAATTGTAATTAGTGTTGTTTTGGGTTTTGTTGTTTTCTTTATAAATCTCTATGTTTCAAACTTTTTTAATTCGGCAATACGATTTTTTGGTTACAAACCAGCACAGACCTCGCCAGCTGAAATTCCTGCAACTTGGTGGACTTTTGCACTTGATATGCTTTGTACGGCAGTTTTGCCTGCTGTGGCAGAGGAAAGTTTGCATAGGGGAATGATGCTTCGTGGTAATTTCTCTCTTGGTATGAACAGAAGCATTTTGGTTTCAGGCTTTTTGTTTGGTCTTTTGCATTTAAACATTGAACAATTTTTCTATGCGGCAATTATTGGAATTTTTCTTGGTTATTTGTGTGTAAGCTGTTCTTCAATTTGGCCTTGCATTATTGTGCATTTTATGAATAATGCTACATCTGTTTTTCTCTCTTTTGCAAGACAAAAGGGGTGGGGGATTGGTTCAATTTTAAATTCTGTTACACAAAACCTTTTTCAAAATCCAATGATTGGCATTTTGTTGAGTTTTCTTATTTTGGCTTTGCTTTTATTTATGGCTTATGAGCTGTCAAAAATGCTTATAAAGGATTCGTTCAACTATAACTTTCTTAACAAACAAAAAGAGTTTGCAAGGCTTGCGGTAAGGGAGTCGTTTTTTGAACAAGTTAACGAAATTAAGATGCGACAACAAGTTGAAGATGAAAAGATTTATGAAACTGATAAAAATGTTTTGTATATGAATATTGATGATTTTTTGAAATTTGTTGATGAAAATATGGATAAAATTTTAAAAAAATCAAAAGAGGAGGAAGATAAGCAAAACAAACGAAAAGTTGAACCGCGAACAAAGATTTTGTTGGTTGCGTCATTTGTTTTAACTTCCATAATTACGCTTATGACATTTATTTGGGGGTTGTTTTGATTGCTGTAAATTTGGTATGCGTTGGTAATTTGAAAGAAAAATTTTCAAAAGACGAGCAGAATGAATATGCAAAAAGATTATCTGCTTTTTGCAAATTGGATATTGTTGAAATTAAAGAACAAAATCATCTTACAAATTCTTCTGTCATTGTTGAAAAAGAAAGTGAAGAAATTATGAAAAAACTTAAGGGTTTTGTTGTTCTATGTGATGTTAAGGGAAAATCGTTTTCAAGCGAAAGTTTTGCAAAAAAAATTGAGGGCTTGATGCTTGAAAATTCTACCATAACTTTTGTTGTTGGTGGAAGTTATGGGGTCAGTGAAAAGTTGAAAGAAATGGCAAACCTTAAAATTTCATTTTCTGAAATGACATTTCCTCACAACTTGTTTAGAATTATGTTGCTAGAGCAAGTTTACAGGGCGTTTGCAATTTTAAACGGAAAGACTTATCATAAGTAAAAACTAAATAATGTGTAAAAAAAGAAGCTTAAAAACTTCTTTTTTTTCTTATTTTGTTTTTTCTTCTTCTGTTTTTGTTTGAGAGGTCTTTTGTGTTTTTGCTGTTTCTTTTATAAGTTCAGAAATGATTGCTTTTCTCAATTCTTGTGGAATTCTAAAACAAGTCGGATTAGATTTAAACCTATCTCTGCAGTTAAAGTCTGTTATTGCTTGATACCAGTTCATATTCTTGAGTTTTCTGTTGATGATGTCTGCTTTTAAACTGCTTGTTGTGCTTCCAATGAAACAATGATATTCATCATATCCTTTTATGAATTTTATGCCATAATAGAACAGAGGCTTGTTTGATTTCGATTGTCCCGTAAAGCATTTCCAAGTGCATTGTTTTCTTGGAGTTGTAAGAGCTTTGCAAAGTGCATCATTATCAAGAACTTTGTCAATTGTTAGTTGTTTGACTTTTTCAAGATTGTGAGGCAGACAAGATGGTTCCTCTTTTTCAAGAGAGTGCAATTGTTGCAAAAGGATTGTTTGTTTATCTTTAAGTTTTGCAATTTTTTGTTGTTTGTCGCTAGATTGTTCCATTCTTCTATCAAGATATGAAATTTCATCACATATTTCTGCAATTTCGCTAGCAGGGCCAAACAATTTGTCGTAGTATATGCTTAATCTATCTCATGGACGGAAATGAAAATCAAGATCCGCCATTGCCACAGCACTACGTTCCTCGTCCGGCATAATATTTTTACCAGTAGGATCCTGGTCATTATCAAGATA
>JAGBBH010000066.1 GCA_017938505.1 Clostridia bacterium
CGAGAAATCGTTGCCTGAGTAATCTCAAAATTTGCATTTTTGAGCTCCCTTGCCAATTCTTCTTGCGTTTCAATCTCTTTTGTAGAAATCAATTCCAAAATTTTGGACTGCCTTGAACTTCTCGCCATTTCAAACTCCTCGATTGCTACATCGCCCTAATTTAGGGGTATGTAGGGTTTATGCATAAATATAAATTTATGTTTATTCACGCATTTTTGATTATTATACAATAAAATTTATAAATATGCAAGCGTTTTTTGAATAAATATTCACTGTTTTTTTATAAAAATTGCAAATAATGAAAATTTATAAAATCAAAATTTATAAATATAAACGAATATACATTTTTAATTTCACACTCCCAGCCCATCTAAAACATCAACAACCTATCCCCTACCCCACTACAAACATTAAGGATAAAAAAAATAACATACCAAACAGTCTCGAATTTTATTAAATATGATAAAATAAAAAAAATGACATATCAACAAAATATGCCATTTATTTTTTATATTTTTTTAAATTTTAACCTTCTAAAATTTCAACAACCTCTTTTGATTGCATCGCCCTTTCAATCAATCCTTCAATATCCAATCGCCTTTCCAAAATTTGAGCCCTCTTTATCGTTGGTCTTATAACAGGATTTTTTGGAAGAAACACCGTACAACAATCTTCATAAGGAAGAATTGAAGTTTCATAAGTCCCAATTTTTCTTGCAATATCCATAATATCTTCCTTGTCAAAAGCAATAAGCGGTCTAAACACCGGCAAAGTTACCACCGCATTTGTTACATTCATACTTTGCATAGTCTGACTTGCAACCTGCCCTAAACTCTCCCCCGTCACAATTGCACCACAATCATTTTCTTCGCAAAGCTTTTGCGCAATCCTCATCATAACCCTACGCATTATCGTAATCATATATTCTGGGTCGCAATTTTTATGAATTTCTTCTTGAATTTCCGTAAACGAGACTATATGCAACTTTATTTTTCCACAATAAGCAGAAATCTCTTTTGCCAATTCCAAAACCTTTTCTTTTGCTTGAACACTTGTATAAGGATAAGAATGAAAATGAACAGCCTCCAATTTCAATCCCCTTTTCGACATCAAATATCCAGCAACAGGACTGTCAATTCCACCAGACAAAAGGAGCATACCCTTCCCTGCGCTTCCAAGAGGAAGCCCTCCCGCACAAGGAAGCTGCTTATCATAAATATATGTTTTAACATTAACCCGCAATTCAACATTCACCAAAACTTGCGGCTTATAAACATCAACCTTCAAATGAGGATTTTTTCCCAAAACCACAGAACCGAGATGCCTTTCAAGTTCCATTGAAGTCATAAAAAACGCCTTGTCAGCACGCTTAACCTCAACCTTAAAAGTTTTAACCCCCTCAAAATCCAACTCTTTAACCTGTTTTTCAATATTTTCAAGAAGCGTATCAATTTCAATTGCAGAAGCAACACCAATAAGACCGAAAACAGTTTGCAACTTTTCAACAATTTCATCTTCTTGTTCAACATCATATTCACAAACTATCAAACGGCCTTGCGTTTCAACCAAATTAAACTCAATACCATTTAACTTTGAAACTATATTGCGCTTCAACAACTTGAGAAATTCTCTTTTATTTTTTCCTTTTAAAAACAACTCTCCAAACTTTAACAACAAAACTCTATTCATTACGACACCCTTTCTTTAATATCTTTATAAGTTTTTACAATTATGTCCGCCGCCATTCGCACTTCTTCAACCGTTTGATAAGCATTAAAACTCACCCTAACACTCGAAACAACATTGTCCTTTGCAACACCAATCTCTTCCAAAACCCTATTCCCCGCTTTTTTAGAGGAACACGCACTGCCAAGACCAACCACAACACCATTTTGCTCAAGCGCATGTAACATCGTTTCACCTTTTACACCCGAAAAAATCAAACTTTCAATATAAGGAGAACCACAAAAATCCAAAATCTCAACCCCTTCACACACTTCAAGCCTTTCATTAAAAATTTTTTTCAAAAGAGCAACATTTTCAAAATTTTTGTCAACATCAATCAATTCAACCGCTTTTTTAAATTGCATAATGCCTGACACATTCTCAGTTCCAGACCTTAAGCCATATTGCTGTCCTCCTCCTTGAAACAACTCTTTCAAAGCATTTTTGTTTTTAACATACAAACCCGCAACGCCTTTAGGTCCATGAATTTTGTGCGCACTGAAAGAGTATAGGTCAACAGAAGTTTTCCTGATTGAAAAAGGAATTTTCATAAAACCCTGCACACCATCTACATGCAAAATTGCACGAGGGCACAAAGAATCTTTCAATTTTGAAATCTCAACAATATCATTGACAGCCCCCGTTTCATTGCTCACATGCATTACGCTTATAAAACGAGTTTTTTCATTAAGAACACTTTTAAGAACTTCCAAATCCACCCGCCCTTTCTTATTCAAAGGAACAAAATGAACATGCACTCCATCTAATTCCATTTTTTTGGCAACATTATAAACAGAAGGATGCTCGCCAGCAGAAAAAACATATTCCCAATCACCATTTCTAAAAGAACCTTTAATTGCCATATTATTGCTCTCAGTCGCACAACCCGTAAACAAAACATTTCCTTCTTTAGCACCCAATTTTGCCAAAAAGAATTTTTCCGCCTCTGACAGTTTTTTAGAAACTTCCATAGACAACCTTGACATCGCAGACGGATTATAAAATTCTTGACAAGAAAAAACTTTGTGCACTTCAACACAATCTTCAAACATTTTTGTTGTTCCAGCATTATCAAGAAAAATCACAACACCACCTCCAACATCAAAATAAACATAATATATATTGTGGTAATATGCAAATTATTCACGCATAACACCACAACATAATCCTAAACCTGTCTTAAAACAGCCCCACATCTATATTGCAAACTCTTCAAAACTTTGTTAACAACCGACTGAATTTCATCTCCAGTCAATGTCTTTTCTTCAGACATAAACAAAATCTTATAAGCCATACTCTTCTTGCCTTGCCCCAAAGCATCACTTCGATAAATATCAAAAAGCTCAACATCAAAGAAAACCTTTCCACAAGCAGACTTAATACAAGACACAAGTTCCGCATTTGTTACATTTTCATCTACAACAACAGCAATATCTCTTGATACAACTGGATATTTAGAAATTTCTTTTGTAGCATATTTCTTTTCAGGAAGCGAAGCAAGATAGTCCGTATCAAGTTCTGCATAATAAACATCTTGACCAATTCCATAGTTCTTCAACACTGTTTTATGAACTTTTCCGAACCAACCAACAACCTTCCCTTCAGCATCAACAATATCAGCACTAACACCACTGTGAAGGTATGGCTGTTTTGAACGCTCAAGCGAATAATCAACCGCAAAACCTGTCAACAAATTCTCAACAACACCCTTAAGTGCAAAGAAATCATAACCATTTTCACAAACAGCAATTGAAAGCCTGTTGTTTTCATTTGGAAGTTCTTCCAAAGGCAAACTTTTTGGCTGATAAACCCTACCAACCTCAAAGAATCTCAAATCTTTATTTCCAACAGACAAGTTATATGCAATATCCAACATCAAAGCATGCGCCATAACGGTTCTTACCGTTGTCAA
>JAGBBH010000067.1 GCA_017938505.1 Clostridia bacterium
GAACATTACAGATGTTGGACACCTTACAAGCGATGCCGATGAAGGCGAAGACAAAATGCTTGTTGCAAGTCAAAGAGAAAAGAAAACTCCTTGGGAAATTGCAAAGTTTTACACAAACATTTTTATGGAAGATGCAAAAAAACTCAACATTGACCTTCCTGAGCACATTATCCCTGCAACAACAGTGATTGAAGAAATGATTGTTTTCGTTCAACACCTCATTGAAAAGGGTTATGCTTACGAAACAAGCAAGGGCATCTATTTTGACATTGCAAAATTTAAAAACTATGGAGCTTTGTCTGGAATGGATATCAACGAAAAACTTGCAGGTGCAAGAATTGATGTTGATGAAGAAAAGCGTTCCCCTTATGACTTCGTTTTGTGGGTAAAAGCGCCAAAAGAACACATTATGCAATGGCAAAGTCCTTGGGGAATGGGATACCCTGGTTGGCACATTGAATGTTCTGTGATTGGCGACAAATTCCTTGGGGAGCATATTGACATTCACACAGGTGGAGTTGACCACAAACCAGTGCATCACGAAAATGAAATTGCACAAAGCAACTGTCATTATGACCACCAAGTCGTAAATATGTGGATGCATCTTGAATTTTTGCAAATTGATGGCGGAAAAATGAGCAAAAGCCTTGGAAATCTTTACACAATTTCTGACCTTGAAAAGAAGGGTTATTGTGCAGAAGATTTCAGATTTTTCTACTTTTTGGCACACTATTCAAAGCAACAAAACTTCACATTTGACGCATTGGATATGGCAAAAAACACATTAAGAAGCATAAAAAATTTGGTAAAAGAACACAAGAACGCAACGGCAACAGTTGACACAACTGCATACAAAGAAGAATTCATTGAAAGCATAAATGACGATTTGAATATGCCAAAAGCAATTGCTTGTGCCTTGAGGATGCTCAAAGAAGAACGAAGCAATGATGTTTATGAAACTTTCCTCAAGTTCAATGAAGTGTTTGGAATCTCTTTGGAAGAAAGCAACGACATTCCTCAAGAGATTAAAGACAAAGCAGAATCTCGTTGGCAAGCAAAGAAAAACAAAGACTTTGCTCAAGCTGACGCAATCAGAGTTGAACTTGACGGACTTGGATTCATCATCAAAGACACTCGTGAAGGATATGAGATATTAAAGAAATAACTCATTTCTTAAAAAGAAAAAACATTTATAAAACTCTTACAATCACACTGTGAGAGTTTTTTATAATTTCTTCCACATGTTTCGTTCTTGACAAAAATATCGTTTTACGATATAATAGTGTTATGAGGAGTAAAAAAAATGAAAGAAATTAAAATTGATGCAAATCTTGATGTTATTGATTATATCGCTGAAAACCCTGATCTTTGCAAAGGTAGAAGAATCTTTATCGACAAAGATATGTTCGACAAAGTTTTGTCTCTAACAGACAATATCACCTCAACTCAAACTTGCACAACTTTGAAAATTGTTTGTCCTGAGACTGGAAACCTCACAACTGTTTTTTTAGCAAATTATAATACACTCACGCAGGTTGTAGATGTAATCGCAGATGACATTGAGCCTATTGGTAAAATTGATTCTTCCAAAGAAGCTCTCTTGATTGTCAACGAAAAAGTAAAAAAAACTTCTGATGAAAGAATAAAATAAAAAAGATGCAAAACAGACTGCATCTTTTTTCATTTTTAAATTCCCATCAAATTAAAATGGCACAAGAGGATCACTTTTGTTGTCTTTCACAATGCGCAATTTGTTTCTTGCAATTGCTGCAACATAAACTCCCGCAACTTTGTTTACAATAAGTCCACTGCAATAATTTATTGTTGCACATGTTGTTATAATGTCATCAACAATCAAAACAACATCTGAATTTTTTAATTTTACACCATCTTTAAGTTTATACATACCAACAATGTTTTCTTGTCTTTCTTTAAAAGTCGAATTCTTTTGAAGTCTTCCGTCCTTAGTCTTTTCAAAAACCTCTTTAACTTCCAACTCAAGAAGTTTTCCCAGTTCTTTTGCAAGCAATTTAGACTGATTGAAGCTTCTTTCTTTTTCCTTCTTCTTCGTCATGGGAACAAAGGAAATGTAGTCAAATTTTATTCCCGTTTTCGTAACTGTGTTAGCAATAAATTTTGCAAACGATTTTGCCATATATCTTTTGTTTTTATCTTTATAATTTAAAATTGCCTTTCTCACCAAACCTTTATAAACAAAAGGACAAAATGCTTTAACAAAAAATCTTTTGTTCTTTTGGCAACTATCACAAACATTTGCCTCATTATCAATAGGTTCATCACAAATCAAACACCTGTGCCCATCGTTAAATGGCAAAACTTTTTCACATTCATCACAATATGGTTTATCATCAAAATTTGGAATGTCGCTTCCGCAGAACAAACATTTTATATCTTCAGGAAAAAGCAAGTTCATAAAACTTTGTCCACATTTTTTAAAAAACAATCCAATTTTATTTGATTTCCTCATTTTTTCTTTTTCCATAAACATTCCTTTATAATCTAAACACTTAAAATCTGCTAATATTTAATATTTTACAACCCATTAGCAACACTGAAAAGAAAAATAACAAAAATTTTTACATTTTTTTCAAAAAATCCTTGACAAACCTCTTTTTCTTATATTATACTAAGAAGGCATTAAGCATAAATATGGCCCCTTGGTCAAGCGGTTAAGACACCGCCCTTTCACGGCGGTATCATGGGTTCGAATCCCGTAGGGGTCACCAAACGAAGTCTGGTTGTTTTCAATCAGACTTTTTTATTTTTCAAATCAAAAAAATCCAATATAAAAAAAACAATTGCCCGACCGGGCAAATGCTGTCCTATTTTTCCAACCCTACAAGATAATCAATACTAACTTTAAAAAACTTGGAAAGTTTTATCAATGAAGACATTGTTGGTTCCCTTTCACCATTTTCCCAAAAACTTATTGTACTTCTGCTTGTTTCAAGCAAAAGGGCAAGTTTGTCTTGAGACAACCCCTCCTCCTTTCTCAACATTTTTAAATTTTCTTTAAAATAGTTTTTGCTTTCCATAATTATATTATCTCACTATTGTAGCCAAAATTCCATATATGACTACAACTGAAAGAAACAAAATAATACATTATCTACAATTTTTCGACATATGAAACATCTCATTCAGCATAAAACGACACTATTCTACATTTCCAGACTTGTCCATAAATCTCGTGCCTTCCACAATGTAGATTTTATAACACTGTTCTTTTGTGCCGTCTTGCCATTTAACACAAAATTTAACAATATCATCATTTTTAGAAAAATATGGATAAACATAGAAAAACCTTTGCAAATTTCCCTCAACACTCTCTAAAAACTCTTTTGCAGAATAAGTTATTCCATTCATTTCCAAGGTTGCACTCTCAAGTTCAAGTTTCTCATTTGGAGCCGTAACTTTTAAACCTACTCTATTTCCTTCTTCTAACCCACGACTTTCATCTTTCGCAGAATATTGGACAACTTCATTTTCTCCTCCAATATAAACGGTTTTGCCATTTTGGTCGTAAACAAAACTCAAACTTCCCCCAACCCTTGCTTCATCTCTTACAATGCTGGCACTTTCAAGGTTCTTTGCTCCGCAACCACACACAAAAAACAAACATAGAGTTAGCATCATTGTCAAAAACACTTTCTTTTTCATAACTCTAGTTTGTCTTTTTTTGCGATGATTATTCTCTAAATCGTTTCATTTTTGTTTTTCGTTGCTTTCGTTTGACTTGATTTGAACTTTCAAAACATCAGCTCTTTTGATGTTATACTTTGAAAAAATGATAATTGCCAATGTCAAAGCAATAGCACTTCCAAGGAAAACAATTTTCCCAAGCCCATTTTGAACCGCAAGCGCTTGAACGGGTTGAGATGCATCAAATTTTACTAAATCTAGCAAAATCCCAATAAATAAAAGCGCAATAGAGTTTGAAAAATTGTAGGTAAAGGTATAATAACCCGTATATCTTCCCGCATTGTTAATGCCCGTTTTGTATTGTTCCATTGTAACTACATCGGCATACATAGAATGGGGCAAGCAATATAACGCCCCTGAACCAACACCACAAACAAAGAGACAAGGTGCAACAAACCAAAAAATAAAATCACTTTTGCAATAAACTCTGAAAAGAAATGTTACACTCACAAGTGCAATTCCCAACAATATCACAGAAAGAGCAAAAATAAGGGTTTGCTTTTTGTCATATTTTTTTACAACATTAACCCACAAAGGCTGAGAGATTATCGCCCCACCAAAAAGACAAACCATAAGCGAGGAAATTTGAGTGCTTGAAAAGTGATAACAAAATGTAAACAAATGCATACCAACTGATGAAATAAACACCATTGCAATCAAGCAAACAGAATAACCAAGCATAACCGTTCTGAAATCTTTTTTCTTAAAGGTTTCAACATAACCAGCCATAATTGTTGAAAAACTATGTTTCCTTTTTGCCGGCAAATTCTTACAATTTTTAACTTCTCCCTCTTTATTTTCTTCCAACTTTTCGTGATAGTTTGGCATTGAACGAACTTGTTTAATTGTTCCAAAAATTGTAATAAGACCACAAACAAGCACCAATGCAGAATTAAAAATGGCAATGTTGATATACCCCTGTCTGTTAAATTGTGCTTGGACACCAACCCCCGCAGGCATAAAGATATACATAAGCACACTTGGCATAATCAGTCCTAAAATATAAAAGACAGTTTTAAATCCTTGCATTTTCGTTTGGTCATTATAATCTGGTGCAATGTCAATGCAAAGAGCAGAATATGGTGTTGCAAAAAAAGTATTAAAAGTTTCCTGCAACAACAAAAAACCAACAAGCCAAATTGACACAAGCACTGTGTTGTCAGAAATTGGACACAGCCACAGCAAAACATTGTTTAATGCAAGAGCAAAACACGCAAAAAGCATATGTCCTAGACGCCTGCCAAAAAACTTGCTTCTTGTCCTGTCTGAAAGATAACCAATGATTGGGTCTGAAAGCCCGTCCCACAAAGATGTTATGGCAATAATACTTCCCACCAAGATGCCAGGCAACCCCAAAACACTTGTCCCAAAAAACATAATAAAAGAACTAACAGTTTGTCCCATTGAGCCATAACCCAAATTTCCAAGTCCATAACATAATTTTGTTTTAAAATTTAATTTTGCCTTTTTCACATAATATTATATGAAGTCAAGTTGTCCCTTTAAAACCCAAAAAACCGCTAAAAAAAGAAAACCGCCAATTTTTGTGGCGGTCAAATTTATTCTTCAGCATTTTCTTCTTCTTTTTTCTTCTTTTTGTTTTTGTCTTTTTTTGTTTCTTTATCTCTTGGTTGCAAATCTCTAACCAAAATCTCTCCAATTTCAAAGCGGTTTCTGTTAAGTGGAGCAAGTTCCTTGCAATAGCGGTCAATAACATCAAGAATTTGCAATCTTTCTCTTTCAAAGTCAGGATTAAGTTCCATTTTAATAGAGAAGTTTCTTACAGTTCCCTTTCTGCCGTTTCTTGCATTTCTAACTTTCAAATTCTCAAAAGAAATTTCTGCCTCATATCCCGTTCCGCTGACAATCTTGTAGCGATTTCCTGTTATGTCAATTCTAATGTATGGAGTGCAGTGTTTTACAATGTCAACAACATTAACCGTGAAAAGATTGTTGAAAACTTTGTTAATTTGGTCAGCAATTTGAACAGGAAAATCACTTGGTTGGTCTTGCAATTCACATTCGCCCATAAATGTTTTCTTTTCCCTGTTTTCAGGACTGCTGATAGAACTTATTCTAACCAAAGAGAAATAGGTTCTTGCAGGAGTGGTTTTCTTTCTTAAAATCAACCCTGCTCCAGAAAACAATTTCTTTTCAGTGTCATAAACAGTTTCAACTTCTTTCATACTGCCAGCAAATCTAACTGTATAGAAACCCAAATTTCTTGTTAATTTTTGTAATGTCAATTTTTCATTGTCAATGATAATGTCATAATTCAATCTCAAGGTTCTAAATTTATTAGGTTTTCCTTTATCTCCAAGAAACATAACAATCTCCTTTTGTTTTATTTTAAACAAATTGAAAAAAAAATGCAAATGTTTAAACACATAATTTTAGGCAATATTTAATTTGTAAAAGGAGAACAATTATGAATTTTAATGAGAGTGTAACAAAAACAAATCTTGCAAGGTCTTTCGCCGCTGAATGTCAGGCCGGTGCTAGATATCAATTTATGTCAAAAATGGCACTACAAAATCAAATGCAATTCATTTCAGACACAATGAAAACTTTGGCAAAAAATGAAATGGCTCACGCAAAAATTTTCTATGACTACATTCTAGAAAAAAGCGAAGGAGGCGTAAGAAACATTCCAATTGAGGCGGGTTTTCCTTTTGAATGTCCTGACCTTGAAACAAGCCTTTTGGAGGAAGCACGAACAGAACTTGCTGAAGCCAACAACATTTACCCAGCATTTGCCCGCATAGCAAAAGACGAAGGGTTTGCCGACATTGCAAAAAGTTTTGAAATGGTAGCAAATGTAGAAACAACTCACCATAAAATTTTGGATTATCTTGGAAATCTTTACAAAAGCCACAAACTCTATAAAAGAGACAAAGAAACAGAATGGAAATGCTCTTCTTGCGGTTTTGTTTCCATTGCAAAAGATTGTTTCAGAACCTGTCCACTATGCAAACTCCCTCAAGGATATGTCATTATTGACCTTGAAAAAGAATTAAGAGAATAACACCATCATCAACAGACCAAATCAAGGTCTGTTTTTTTACAAAAAAAAGAAACACCGACATTTAAGTCGGCGTTTCTAAAGATGCTATTAAAGATTATGCATTGAAAACAGCTTTAAAGCTCTTACCAAATTTGAATTTTGGCACTTTGCAAGCTGCAACTTTAACAGGTTTCTTTGTTAAAGGATTGATTTTTGTTGTAGCAGCTTTTGAAGCAAGTTCGAAAGAACCAAATCCAGGGATTTGAATTTTTTCGCCTTTTTTAAGAACACAAACAATTGTATCTACGATTGAATCGAAAACAATTCCTGCATCCTTTTGAGTGCATTGTGCTTTTTCAGCAACAGCTTTAATGAATTCACTTTTATTCATAAAAATTCTCCTTTTTGTTTACTTTTGCATCTTTAATGCTGTAATTATCATACCACAAAAAAAGCGATTTAGCAAACAAAATAGCAACAAAACAGGTTATCTAGCAAAAAATTCTGACATTTCTACGAAATAAAACTTAATAATCTCCAAAAATTTATTAACAAAGTTGTGATTTTTAACGATAAGTTCAACTGTTCCAACAATAGAAGACTTCTTATAAAACCCAGCAGTGCGGCTGTCGGAACTGTGTCCACGATTGTCTCCAAGGCAGAAATATTCCCCTTCTGGAACCTTCACATAAAGCAGGCCTCCCGCAGATTGACGCACTTCAAATTGACTTTCTCCAAGAAGATAATCATCTAAAAAAGTGTTAAAAAAGGTCGCTTCATACTTTCCCGAAACATCAACACTTGAATTAGCATACCAGTCTTGATATCCATAGATTGAATAATCGTTTTGGTCTTTATCTTCAACAAGTTTTGCTTGCTCATCAGAATAAGAATCAAAATCCTCTCCTTTTGGGATTCTGTAAACAAAAAACGCCTCTTGTCCGAACTCATCAGTTCCCTTTGCAATAGTTACATAATCCCCTTCTGTTGCAATAACTCTTTTGATTATGCTTTTTGCATTTGTCCTTTCAATAACGACAATATCAAAAACTTTTGCTTTTCTTGTGCAGTCAACATACACACCGTCATAAGAAACATCATCTTCTTCCATATTAACAATTCCAGCGTTAAGAGTTGGCATCATAGAAGGTCCTGAAACGGCATAGAACTTATGCGTAATAATATAAACAGTGTACCAAGCAAAAAACAGCAAAAAGAAGAAAAGCAAAACATATAAAGTTATATGAACCGTAAAATAAAGTGCAAGGTTTTTTGTTTCTTTTTTAACTTTCTTATCGCTATATTGAATAAATTCGCCATTAAAAGTGTTCAATTTTCCCTCCTTGCAAAGTGGCAACCACAATAATTTTGCCTATAAAGGTCAAGTTCTTTTGCCAAATTTATACTTCTTAAATAGCCGTCTTTTTTCTTAAAACTTTCTGGCAAAAAGTCAATTTCATTCTCTTGAGAAATCTTATCCCCAACTCGATTTATAATCATAGTGTTCTTGTGTGGACTTACCGACAAAGTCGTTCCAAAAATGTCAAATCCCTTTTCTTTTGCAAAAAGCGCTGTCCTTCTTAAACGATAAGCAAAACATTTCTCACACCTAGCCCCGCCCTCTTTTTCGTTTTCAAGCCCTTCAACAAACTTAAGCCAATCAGCATTGTCATAGTCCGCGTCAATGAAAGGCACACAAAAAAACTCACAAACCTTTTTTTGTTCTTCCTTTCGTTTTTCATATTCTTCAAAAGGTTCAATGTTAGGATTGTGATAAAAAACAGTTACATCATATTCACCTTTCAGTCTTTCAATGCATACGGTCGAGCAAGGGCCACAGCAAGAATGTAACAACAATTTTTTCATAATGCACACATTTTACAACCTTTACAAAAGTTTGTCAAGCAAAGATGCTCAAAAGGCAAAACAAGCAATCAGCGCAGTTCAATATGAAAATTAACTAACCTTAGAATCCCTCACTTAGCAATAGAGTTGCGACAAATCGCCAACGAAGAACTTTTGTTCGTAGTGCGATTTCGTTTGGTCGCAAATGTGAAAGAACAAGCGTTAAGCGATGCTTTTGCCTCACAGAGGCAAAACAAGCAATCAGCGCAGTTCTTTCACAGCATACATCATCATTTCATTAACCGAACTAGTTTTCAAATAATAAACAATAATTTTTCCTTCCCTGCGACAATCCACCACATTTTGGTCTTTCAGCATTTTTAATTGATGCGAAACAGTTGTTTGATTTATATCCAAAAGATTTGACAAATCATTAACACACAACTCTCTCAATGACAATGCTGATAAAATTCTAATTCTAGTCTGGTCTGCAAAGTTCTGAAAATAGAGAGCCAACTTATTTACACTCCCATCATCAGGCAAAAGTTTCCTCATCTCAAATTTGCTTCTTTCAGAAATTTTCAAAAGTTTAGACTTTTCTTTTTGTTCATCAACACAAGTTACAAAAAAACTCACACTCTTTTTCTCCTTATAAAAACTTAATTTCTTAACAACCTTGGCTTATAAAAGCAAAAACTTTTTTAACAACAAGCAAAGTGTTTGCATAAATATAACTAGCGAAATCGTTTGCATAATCATTTTGCCAAAACGAAAGAGAAATGTCAAAAGCGAAAAAACGCACTTTTGCACTAAAAAAATCAAAATTTGTAAAACGGAGGAAATTTTATGTCTCAAGAGTTTTTATTGGTGTTTTTGATATCTGCTCTCTCTTCAGCAAATGACACAAACCTTGCAACCAACACAAACATTTTACTTCTGCTTTTGCTTGGTCTTTCAAACTCAAACAATTCAAGCGGTTGCAACAGTTGCTCGTGCGGTTGCAACAGATGTTTGGGAAATCTGTTTTAAAAGAGTTTTCTCTCTTTTTTTGCTTTTCTTCGGATTTAAAAATTTTATAATGTGATATAAAAAATTCATTAACTCAAAAAAATAAAATTCTTTTTGAATTAAAAACAATTTTTTACAATTAAAAATTAAAAAAATAATAAAAAATCAAATAAAATGTCATTTTTTAATTAAAAAAGTAATAAAAATTGATTATTTTTTCAACTTTTCGCTATTTTACTTGCAAAAAAAACATTCAGCAAAATTCAGTTAATTGTTGCAAACAATATCAAAAAATTGATTAATTTGACTTTTTTAAAAATTTTTTAATTTTTTTTGTTAAAATCGTTTGGAATTTTTCTTATATTATGTTATTATTTTCTTGTAATCAAAAGAAAGAATAATATTAACTTCTTTTGAGAACAATAAAATAAGAAATTTTAAATGGGAGGGAAAAATGAGATTTTTGAGTTCATTGATGGGTGTTGCAAGTTGGCAAGAATTGTTAAAAGATTTGGGACCAGAATATGCTTCATGGCTTCCAAGTTTGATGTCAACATTGTCAACTGTTCTTTGGGTTCTTCTTGCATTGGTTGGTGCTGCTGGTGGTATCTATGCACTTTATATCGGCATCAAAATGGCAAGAGCAGAATCTGCTGACCAAAGAGAAGAAAACAAAAAGCGTTTGATTAACATTGTTGTTTCAATCGTTGTTGTGATTGTTTTGATTATCTTCTTCAACACATTCTTGCCAATGATTCTTGATGCATTTGGCGTGTTCAAGCCAGTTGTTGAAGATCCAAATGCTGGAGGCGGCACTGCACTTGCAACTGTCGCAAATGTGGCAAAAACATTCCTTCACATCTAATCATAAAAAAACAAAACATCTCATTTTCGAGATGTTTTTTTATTTCCAAACCGCCAAACAATTCTCTTTTCTTTTTTCCTCCACCATTCTCTAAAGTGCACAATCTTGCAATTTCAATTTCTGTTTAACTTCAATCTTGTTTTACGCCAAAAACAACACAAGCAAATCAAGACAAACAAAAAAAGACGACAACCTGTCGCCTTTTTTCATTAATATTACAATTGCTTTTTCTTTAAAGAAGTTCTCTATTTATTTATGCTTTTGCAAGAAGTTCAGTTCTTTCTTTCAAAATCATTGCATCAATAAATTGGTCCAAATCACCACCAAGCACACCATCTAAATCATAAGAAGACAAGTTCGTTCTATGGTCAGTTACTCTGCCTTGAGGATAGTTGTAAGTTCTGATTCTTTCATTTCTGTTTCCTCTTCCAACTTGACTTTTTCTATCCTCACGATATTCCTTATCTCTTTGCTCTTCATAATAGTCATAGAGTTTTGCTTTCAAGACATTCATTGCTTTTTCTCTGTTCTTAAGTTGAGATCTCTCGTCTTGACAAGTTACAACAATGTTAAGTGGCAAATATGTAATTCTAATTGCCGTTTCAACCTTGTTGACATTTTGTCCGCCAGCACCACCAGAATGGAATACATCAACACGAAGGTCTTTTTCAGAAATTTCAAAATCGACATCTTCAACTTCTGGCAAGCACGCAACTGTAGATGTTGAAGTGTGAATCCTTCCTTGACTTTCGGTTTCTGGAACACGCTGAACTCTATGAACCCCGCTTTCATATTTCATTCTAGCAAATGCACCTTTCCCCTTAATCATAAGCGTAGCTTCTTTAATCCCACCAATTTCAGTCTCAGACATTTCCAAATATTCAACCTTCCAGCGCTTCTTCTCCGCATAATGGCTATACATTCTACAAAGTTCCAAACAAAAAAGAGCTGACTCCTCTCCACCTGCAGCAGAACGAATTTCAATGATTGCATTGCTGTCATCATTTTCATCTTTTGGAAGAAGCAAAATCTTTATTTCTTCTGATTTTTCCTCAATTTTGCTTTCTAGTTCTTCAATCTCCGCTTCAAACAATGCTTTCATCTCGCCATCTTGTTCTTCTGCCAAATCTTTTTCACAATTTTCTAAATTTGCAACAAGTTCTGCCAATTGGTCATGACAAGTTGCCAAATCTTCCAAAGCGTTTCTTTCTTTGACGAGTTTTTTCCATTCTCTGTTGTCCGCAATAATTTCAGGACGCATAATAAGTTCGGTCAGTTCTTCAAATCTGGCCTTTGACTTTTCTGTTTTTTCTAATAGTTCTTTACTTAATTTTTCCACAAACAATCCTTTCAATGTTATTATAGTCTTTAAAAATTTTAATGTCCTCAAATCCACATTCTTTCAAAATCTTCTTTACATCTAATGCCTGACCTTTGCCGACCTCATAGAAAATCATTCCGCCAGAATTTAGACGAGCTCCAGCATTTCTGGAAATTTCTCTATAAAAATCCAATCCGTCTTGTCCGCCATCGAGCGCCAAAACAGGGTCACATTCTCGAACATTTTTGTCAAGAGTTGCAATTTCTGCAGAAGGGATATATGGAGGATTCGAAACAATTATATCAAACTTTCTTTTTCTTTTCAAGTCCTCAAACAAATTTGAGTGCAAAAATTCAATTTGGACATCATTTTTCTTTGCATTTGATTGTGCTGTAGCAAGTGCACTCTTGCTAATGTCAACTGCAGTAACACTTGCGTCTGAGTTTTTTGCAACAGAAATTGCAATTGCTCCCGACCCAGTTCCCAAATCAAGAACGGTGCAGTTTTTAAAGTTTTTGGTTGCCAACAACACCCTTTCAACAAGAAGTTCTGTTTCCATTCGTGGTGTGAGAACCTTTTTGTTTACATCAAATTCAAGTCCATAAAACTCTGTCCAACCAAAAATGTTGTCCAAACTTTCACCTTTTGTCCTTCTTTCAACAGCATTCATAATTTGTTCATATTGTTTTTCGGTGATAGTCGCAACAAGTTTCATCTCTGCTCGGTTTTTGCCAAGCACAGTCGCAATCAACCAATCAGCATCACTTTTGTCAGTTACGCCCGCTGCTGCAAGTCTGTTTTTAACTTCTAAATATACAATCGAAAAAGCACGCCCGTTTTCTTCTTGCATAAACTCTCTCCCTTTTTGAGTGCAAAGCAAATTAATCTCAGCAAATGCAATGCTAGCGGTTTCTAAATGAGTTCTTGTTGGTTTTGCAAATACAAAAATTCTTGATATCCAGCCTAAAAAGCGCAACGGTTTACAGTTTTCAAAGATAATCAAGATTTCATAAGCAACCGACAGACAAACAAAAAATATTGCAATTTTCAGCACCAAATTGAACCAAAACCCATAATTTGCTCCCCATAATGTTACCACAAGATAGTCTAAAAATAAAACAAAAACAATGAAATTTAAAAAATTTATACTTTCAAACGCAAAAAATGACCTATTTTTCATCCTCATTGTTTCATTTTTTCTTTTTTTTCTCACATTATTATACTGTTTCCCATTCTTTCCTCTCAAGTGCTTCTTCACCTCATTCTGTTTCTTCCCTTTTAATTGTTTGTCATCTTTTGAACTTCTTGCTAGTCTAGTTTTATAAATCTTTCCTAAAAGTCTTTGACTCTCAATCTCCCCTGCTCTGTTAAACGCAAAAAATTCGTTCACTGTCGGAAAAATTCTCAACAACACCAAAATCAAAAAAAGCATTGCAAGTTTCCACAGAAAAATTACAACATTGCGAAAGAAAAAACTTCCCTCTACACCCACAAAATAAAATCCAAGCCACGAAGGAATAACCCCCAACAGTAATGCGGAAAGGGAAATTCCAAGAAAAATTGATGCCATAAAATAAATCAACTTTTTCTTGTAAAATGAATTTAGTTCCTTTTTGTTCTTCTTTATCACCACTCCTGAACACATGTCTTGTGAGAGTAAAATTGATTGCAACAACGCAAAAAGCCCACAAAAAAAGAACTGCACCCCTCTTGCAAAAGGAAAATGCCAAAAAATAATTTTGTTTTTTGTGTGGAAACTTTTCAGTTTTTTTTGACCATTGCAATCAACTATTGTTACAACTTTTTTGTCCTCACCCTGAACAACAATACCCTTATGATTTGGAAAAACAAAATAATTCATATAACAATTATTGACATAAGCATTATCTTTTAAAAGTTTTCAATACAATGATTCAAAAATTTAAATTTTTAGTTTTCAGTTTCATTCTTAAAATTGTACAAAAAAAGACAACCCTGTTTGGATTGTCGTTTTTTCTTATTCAAGATTATATTTCTTTTTGAATTTGTCAACTGCACCACTAGCGTCAACAACTTTCTTCTTTCCTGTGTAGTGAGGGTGGCACTTGTTGCAGATATCAATCTTCAATGTGTCGCCTTTTGCACATGTTCCTGTCTTGAAAGTGTTTCCACAAGCACATACAACTGTAACTTCGTGATAATCTGGGTGAATTCCGTTTTGCATTTTGATTTCTCCTTTTAATTAATCACCAACATATGGAAGAAGTGCCATATTTCTTGCTCTTTTGATTGCATTAGCAAGTTCTCTTTGATGGTAAGCACAAACACCTGTTTGTCTTCTTGGCAAAATTTTTCCTTTTTCTGTGATGTATTTTCTGATTTTTGCTACATCTTTGTAGTCAATTGTCTTTTCACCAGCAACGCAGAAAGCACAAACTTTCTTTTTTGCAGGTTTACGATATTTTTTTACGACCTTTTCTTCGGTCTTAACTGCTTCGTTCATTTTTCTCTCCTTAATTTGTTTTTAAATTGCAAGAAGATTTTTCACAGTCAGTTTAAATCATTTAGAGTTTTCATAAAACACTTAAACTCTCACCTTAAACAGGGCTCTTCTCAATTAGAATGGAAGGCTGTCGTCATCAATAGGTTGAAGTTCTGCTGTGTCGTTCTTGCTTGTTGCCTTTGGTTCACTTGGAACAAAAGCATCTGTGCTGTCGCCACTGTTTCTTGAACCAATAAATTCAACTTCATCAGCAACAACATCTGTTGTGTATCTCTTTGAACCATCTGGTGCATCATAACTTGATGTTTGGATTCTTCCAACAACTGCACATTTTGAACCTTTCTTCAAATATTTATGACAGTTTTCTGCTTGAGCACGCCAAACAGTGATATTGATAAAATCTGCTTCTCTTTCTCCATCAGAATTTGCAAATCTTCTTGAAACTGCCAAACTGAAACGGCAAACTGAAACACCGCTGTTTGTTGTTTGAAGTTCTGGATCTCTGGTCAAATTTCCAATTAATACAACTTTGTTCATAATTTTTCTCCTACTTTCTTACAAAAATATGACGAATTAAACCGTCGGTAATGTTCATAAGTTTGCTCATAGCGTCAACTTCGCCTGCTGGAAGAACAATGTTCATCAAAACATAGTAACCTTCGTTTTTGAAGTTGATAGGATAAGCAAGTTTCTTCATTCCGATTTTTTCAACGCCTTCAACAGTGCCTTTGTGAGCTTCGATATAAGACTTTTGTTTGTTGATAAGTTCTTCTCTCTTCTCTTCAGCGACATCGCTAGCGATGATAAACATAAGTTCATACTTATTCATCTTTTCTACCTCCTTTTGGACTAATGGTTCTTCAAGTAAAATTCTCAAAGAACAAGGACAGCATATTTACTGCTGACATAAATATATCATAATAATAACAATTTGTCAAGCGTTTTGTAAAACATGGTAATAAAATTGGTAATAAAAAAGATAGATTAGCCTCTATCTCTTTCTTTTTCTTCAACTTTTTGTCAATATTGCTTTTAATCTTCCATTCCTAATAAATAATCCGTTGACACCTTAAATAATTTTGCCAACTTTTTTAGCAAATCATAACTAGGTTCAATAACATCTGTTTCATATTTTGCAACTGTCGATTTGTCAATAAATAATAATCGTGCCAACTCAATTTGAGTTAAATTATTTTCCTCTCTCAATTCCTTGATTTTCTGTCCTAATGTTTGCATTTTTTCTTCCCTTTTCTTTACATTCTGACAGAAAATCAGTATAATTACTTATATTCTGATTATAAATCAGTAAGAAAGTAGGAGGCATATATGATAAAAAAATTTTTAAAAATGGTCAAAAAGGACCTTGAGATGCGATTTGATTTGAAAAACATTGATATGTCTGACATTCTAAGAGTTCACTTTCAAGTTTGTTTGTATATACGAAATAAATATTTATGGCATAACAAACTCTTTGTTAAAACATTTCAGCTCTGAGAATGTCGATGATTTATCTTTAGAAATTTTAAAAACAATAAAAAAGGATTATGACTAATCCTCCCACCCTAAAATATATCCAGCAGAAACCTTAAAATAGTCAACCAAAACCTTCAACATAGATACACTCGGTTCTATCTTGTCTGTTTCATATTTTGCTATTGTTGATTTATCTATCTTTAATTCTTTTGCAAGTTCTACTTGCGTTAGTTTTTTCTCAACCCTCAAGTCTTTCAATCGTTTTCCAAATGTTTCATTTCCCATATATTTATATTGACAAATATTTAGAAATAAAACTCCACAACTGATTAACAATCAGTGTGTTTCTTAATAAAAAATCTGCCGATTGGCAGATTTTTTACTTTCCACAGCAGTTTTTGTATTTCTTTCCGCTTCCGCAAGGACAAAGATCATTTCTTCCCACTTTTGGAGTGTCGTTTTTAACTGTTTTTTGTGGTTCGTTTGTTTGTGGTTTTTGGTCATCAACAACTTTTGCTTCTTGCATTTTTGGTTGTGGCGCTTGTTGTGGATTACGCTTAACTTCAACACTTGTGTTGAGAAGCACAAGACAAGTTGTGTCTCTGATTCTTTCTATCATTTCATCAAACATTGCATAACCTTCTTTTTTGTATGCAACGATTGGGTCTTGATTTCCAAATTGTCTAGAGAAGATTTCCATCTTCATAATTTGCATATCATCAATGTGGTTCATCCAGTTGGAGTCAACAACCTTCAAAAGAACAAATCTTTCAATGTTTTCAAATTGAATTCCAAACTTGCCCGCTTCCGTCATTCTTTCATTGTAACGCTTTTCAACAAGTCGCAAAATTGCTTCTTCCAAATCTTCTCTGTCAAAACCTTCACAGAAGTCCTCTGTGATAACATTTCCATCTTTTTCCAAAAGACCTCTTTCGAGTTCTTGATTGATTTTTGCAAAATCCCATTCAAAATATGGTTTTTCATCATCTACACACTTGTCGCAGAACTTTGAAATAACTCCTGGAAGCATACCCATTATTTGTTCGTGAACATCAACACCTTCCAAAACCTTGTTTCTTTCTTTATAGATAACCTCTCTTTGTGCGTTCATAACATCATCAAAAAGAAGTGTGGTTTTTCTTCCACCAAAGTTTTGAAGTTCGATTTTCTTTTGTGCAGATTCAATTTGTCTTGACAAAATTTTAAGTTGAATTGGAGTGTCCTCTTCAAGTCTGAAGAACATTGCAACTTTTTTAAGTCTATCTCCACCAAATCTTCTTAAAAGGTCATCATCAAGAGAGAGGAAGAACACGCTTGAACCCGGGTCTCCTTGACGAGAAGCACGACCACGAAGTTGGTTGTCAATACGACGAGATTCGTGTCTTTCCGTTCCAACAATGTGAAGACCTCCAAGAGATTTAACCTCTTCTTTCTCAATGTCTGTTATCTTTTTAAATTCTGCATAAAGTTCGTTATATCTTGCTCTTGCCCTGTTCATTTCCGCATCTTCAACTGTGTTGAATGCTGTTGCATAAGAGATTTGTTCTTCTGTAAAGTTCTCATCTCTCATCTTCTTTTTTGCCATAAATTCAGGATTTCCACCAAGCAAAATGTCGGTTCCACGACCTGCCATATTGGTTGCAATTGTAACAGCCCCTTTTCTTCCCGCTTGTGCGACAATTTGACTTTCTTGTTCGTGATTCTTTGCATTTAAAACAGTGTGTTTAATCCCCGCTTCCTTCAAGGCTTTTGAAATGAGTTCACTCTTTTCAATGGTAATTGTTCCTATCAAAATTGGTTGACCTATTTCGTGTCTGCGCTTAATTTCTTCAATGATAGCCCTTATTTTGCCATTCTCCGTTGTAAACACAATGTCAGGTTCGTCCATTCTTATGTTTGGTCTGTTTGTTGGAATTGTTACAACATCAAGTTTGTATGTTACTCTAAATTCATCTTCTTCAGTTTTTGCAGTTCCTGTCATTCCTGAGAGTTTTTTGTAAATTCTGAAATAGTTTTGGAATGTTATAGTTGCAAGAGTTTTGTTTTCATCTTTAATTTCAACTCCCTCTTTTGCCTCAATTGCTTGATGAAGACCATCGTTATATCTTCTTCCTGGCATCAAACGACCAGTAAATTCGTCAACAATGATAACCTCACCATCTTTAACGATATAGTTTTCATCTTTGAACATAATGAAATTTGCTTTCAACGCATTGTTAATGAAGTGGTTAAGTTCCAAGTTGTCAATGTCTGAAAGGTTTGTTGTTGAATAAAATCTTTCTGCTTTTGCAACACCACTTTCAGTAAGGTTTACTGCTTTGATTTTTGGCTCAATTTCATAGTCGTCTTCTTTCAAACTTCTTGCAAATTTTTGTGCTTTAACATAATTATCACTTGACTTCATTCCCTTTCCAGAGATGATAAGTGGCGTTCTTGCTTCATCAATCAAAATTGAGTCAACTTCATCGACAATGGCAAAATTGAGTGGTCTTTGCACTCTTTGCTCTTTGACAACTGCCATATTATCACGAAGATAGTCAAATCCGAGTTCATTGTTTGTGCAATAAGTGATATCACATTCATAAGCTTGTTTTTTCTTGCGTGGGTCCATTTGAGATACAACAACCCCAACGGTAAGTCCAAGCCAACGATAAACTTTTCCCATCCATTCAGCATCACGCTTTGCCAAATATTCATTGACGGTTACAACATGAACCCCAAGGCCTGAAATTGCATTAAGATAAGCAGGAAGTGTTGCAACTAATGTTTTTCCTTCCCCCGTTGCCATTTCGGCAATTCTTCCTTGATGAAGAGCAATTCCTCCCAAAACCTGCACATAGAAATGACGCATCTTCAAAACTCTGTCCGACGCCTCTCTGACAACTGCATACGCTTCTGGCAACATATCTGTCAAACTTTCGCCCTTTGCATATCTTTCTTTAAAATCTTGTGTGCATTTTTTTAAGTCTTCATCAGAGTATGTTTTATATTTTTCCTCCAATGCCATAACTTGGTCTGCAATCTTTTTGAGTTTCTTTACTTGTGATTTATTTTCATTTCCAAAAAGTCCCATTTTTCCTCCAGCAAAACATCTTTGGCAAGATTTCTTTTGCCAATTTTGCAATAATTATTTCAATAATAGCAAAAATAATTAATAATTTCAAGTTTTTTTGCAAAATATCGGTCTTTTTAATGAGTTTTTTGACCAAGGTTTTGCAAAAAATTTAATTTGGCATATCTTTCGCCATTAATTGACATTATTCTTTTATTATGGTATAATTCTAAAAACTTTGGAGGTTTTATAACTATGGAAGAACTTAAAAAAGTCCAATATGTAAAGAATTTCGATTCTAGCACTTTTTACATTCCTTACTATAAAGAAAGTTCCGACTCTGTTGAACACCTTGCTTTCACTGTTGACCAAGCAGGAAACAGATATGTCGAAATGGAAAAAAACGGAGAAGTTCAAAAAGTTAGAGTTGAGGGCGGAAAGTTCTCTGATGTTGATGGACTCTCTCTTTTAACGCTTAAACTTGAAGACGGTCCTGTTGTTTTGCCTATCTCAAAAGAGGCAAATCCTGATTTCGTTACAAACTTTAGCAAAGTCATCAACAGTGTTTATGACGAAGCCGTTTTTGTTGAAGCAAAACCAAACGAAAATCCTACACCGCCTCCAATCCAAGTTGAAGAATATAAAAAAGAAGTGGACCACAAAAATTTATATAATGGTCCTTCTAAATTTGTTGAAACCAATGGCGTGGAATATTACTATCTTCCATATAAAACTCCAGCAGGCAAAAACTCTCTTGCCAATGTTATTTGCGCAAATGGCAAAACATATATGAATCTTGAAGGACTCGTAGAAGGCGGAGCTGTTACTTGCGAAATTTTCAACCTTTCAGTTAAAGAAATTGACGGAAAACAGCTTCTTCAAATCGAAGGAAATTATAAAGGGCAAAAAGATTTAATTACATTGCCTATCCTTGCAGACGGAAACGAAGCCTTGATTGAAAGTTTTTCCGACTTGATTTCGGGCAAAACCATTGAAGCAACAGAATTAGAGCGTTCAAAATTGCCAAAAGAAGACAGGCTTAAAGTTGACCTCGGGAGCGTTTCTGAAGTGTTGGAAGCGGAAGACAAAAGACTTAACGAAGACAAACTTAAAGCAGTTCACAAACACACGCAACAACTTGTTGAAACAAATTTTGAGTTTGGCGGAGAAAAACTTTCTGGTTTAACCCAAGAAATTGACACAAAAAACACTCACCTTAAAGAAAAGCAAACTTTAACCTTGCTCGACTCTGCTGGCGGTTCAAACATTTTGGCTGCAATTGAACACAAAGACTCCGTTGGAAAACCTGTTGCAGTGTTCTCTCAAGATGGTGATTCTATCAAATTTTCTGTTTCTGAAGAATTCTTGACAAAATTTAAGGCAGAAAACCCAGAAGTTAAACTTCCTGATGTTTCGTCATCTGGTGGTTATTGCACTTTTGATGTTGACAAACTTAAACTTGATGAAAACTTAAACATTCAAGATGTTCAAATCAAATCTGCAGGAAAAGATTTTGCAGTGATGTTCTCGGCTCTCGGTTGCCAAATTAAAGACAAAGACGGAACTATAGGATCGGTAAGAAACGAAACAACCCCATTCAACTTGTCTGTTTCAACAAAATTTATGGAAAGAGCTTATCTCGACGATGGTGCTTGCCAAATTGAAAGAAAAGACCCAGCTCTTGGAGCTCTCTTGATTTCCGCCATTCAAATGGAAAGAAAAAAAGAAGATGCAAAACCTGAAGCAAAAAGAAAAGAACCTGTAACCGTAACTTTCGGCGAAGGAAAAAACAGAGCTGAACTTTATTCAATCCCTGTCAAGGTAAATATAGACGGACTAGAAGAAAAACAATATCTCTATGTTCGCAAAGAAGTTGTTGATGGAAAAGAAAAAACTTATGCCTATATGCACCTTGGAAACGAAAGAACAAAAGCTCCTACAGTTCCAAAATTCTGGGAAATCAACGAAGCAGGAATTGAAGCCGCCGAAATGAAAGATGGAGTACTTACAAATCCTTCTCTTTATCTCGGAATGAAAGACGGCAGAAATGTGTCCAGAGTAAACCTTACAATGGATATAAACGACCCTGTCAATGTTGAAGCACTTCGATTGCTTGGCGGTGAAGAAGGTCTTATTCGTTCACAAATTGAAAAAACCGCAAAAATTGACAAAACAGATGCCACCTCACTTGGCAAAACCAATGTTGGAGATATGGAGTTTGAGGTTAAAGGCAGACCTGCCGAATCTAGCACAAAAATCAAATCTCTTTCTGGAATTGCAGAACTAAGCAGAACGGAGAAAGAAAGAGAAAAAGGTTCTAAAGTTTCTCTTATTCCACCAACACCTATTCCTGTTCCAGGACCTGTTCCTCCTCCAGGACCTGTTCCACCTGGAGATAAGGATAAAGATAAAGATGATGAAGAATTAGAATATATCAGCGAACCTGTTCCCGAAATAAAACCTAGAGAGCCCGACAAAAAGCCAGACAAGAAAACTAATTGGACGAATGTTTTTCTTGCACTCGGATTTGTTTGCGTTGCAGTTTCTGTGTTTATCCCTGTTTTAAACACTGTTGCAATTGCACTCTTTACTGGAGCAGTTGTCAACGAAGTTAAACCTTGGAAAGTCATTCCTCCTGCAACAAAAGCGGTTAAAGGAATTGCAAAAACTGCCGGGAAAGTTAAAGATAAAATTAAATCCCGTGAAAGAGGTCTTGATAAAAAAGCATCTAAGACAAAAACAACTCTCGACCGTAAAAAAGAAGAAAGAGAAGCTGCTAGAAGAGAAGTCGAAAGACTTAAAAGAGAAAGAGAAAAAATCAATGAACAAATTCTTCCGCTTAATTATAAAGTTGCGAAAATGGCTGAAATTGAAGGCGAGCTTAAGGCTGCTCAAATGAAAGAAAAATCTCTTTCTAATGACATTGAAAAATTGCAAGCAAAAGCAGAAGCAATTGACATTCAAAAAGAGCAAAAAGAAGTTGACAAAGAAATTGCCGCAAGAGAAAAGTCCGACAGAAGAATTACACAAGTTGAACATATGGACATTGGCTATATGAACGACAAAGTTCAAGAACTTCACGACCAAAAAGCCAAGCTTCAACAAGAAAAAGAAGAAATTGATGAATTAGACGCTTTGATGAAGAAAGATGAAGCAGAACTTTCAGAGGAAGAACTTGCTAGACTTAAGAAATTGAAAGGAAAGTTTAAGTCAAGAGGCATTAGCGTTGACAAAGACAACCTTGATGACACATTCTCAAGAATGACACAAGAAAATACAGATGCAATGGCTGCTCTTGATGAACAAATTCTTAGCACAGAAAAAGAAGCTGAAGAACACGAACATGAAGTTGCAGAAGCAAGAGAACGCAGACGAGATGAGATTGAAGACATCAAGGACCAAAGCGAAATGATGCAACACGAAATTGATAAGAAACTGGAAGAAAGCAAAAAAGAAGGTCCTTTGGAAGATTTTGTTCTTACAGAAGCTGAAGAACAAAAACAAAAAGAAGAAACAGAAAAAGAATATGGCAGTTTGGCTGAAAACTTGTCTGCACGCAGAGAATTGAACAAAGCTGAAAAAGCAGCACAAGATGAGGCCAGAATTGAAAGAGACGGTCTTGACAGAGATATGTCTAAATAGTTAAATCAAGTAAATTTAGGGAGAGTGTCAAACTCTCTCTAATTGTTTGAAAGAAGGAAGGAAAGAAATGAAAATTGGAGTTGTGGGATTGCCAAATGTTGGCAAAAGTTCCCTTTTTAATGCAATTACAGAAGCTGGTGCGGAAAGTGCAAACTATCCTTTCTGCACAATTGAACCAAATGTTGGAATTGTTGATGTCCCTGACGAAAGACTTGATGTTTTGGGAAAAATGTATAACACTCAAAAAATCACCCCTGCAAGCATTGAATTTGTTGACATTGCAGGTCTTGTTGCTGGAGCAAGTCATGGCGAAGGTTTGGGAAACAAGTTCCTAAGCCACATCCGTGAAGTTGATGCAATTGTTCATGTTGTAAGATGTTTTGACAATGAAAAAATTATCCATGTAAGCGGTTCAATCGACCCAAAGAGAGACATCGAAACCATCGAAATGGAACTTGCACTTGCAGACCTTGAACAAGTTACAAAAATTCTTGAAAAAAATGCGAAACTTGTTAAAACTGGCGACAAATCACTTATAACTTCTGTAAATATGTTGTCAAAAATTAAAGAAGCATTGGAAGTTGGAAAACAAGCCAGAACATTGGAATTTAACGATGATGAGAAAAAAATTCTTAAAAACTTTTCTCTTTTGACAGCAAAACCTGTGATTTTTGTTGCCAACATTGGTGAAGAAGACCTTGCAAAAAAAGACAATGAATATGTTTTGCAAGTTAAACAAATTGCAAAAGACGAAGATGCAAAAGTTGTTGTTCTTTCTGCAAAAATTGAAGAAGAACTCGTTGCCCTTGACAAAGAAGAAAGAGAAATGTTTAAAGCCGAACTTGGCATCAAAACAAGCGGTCTTGAACAACTTGTTGTTGCAAGTTATGACCTCCTTGGGCTTATGAGTTATCTCACTGCTGGAGAAAAGGAGGTTCGTGCATGGACAATTACGAAAGGCACAAAGGCACCTCAAGCAGCAGGGAAAATTCACACAGACTTTGAAAAAGGATTTATCAAAGCAGAAATTGTTTCGTTTGATGACCTTGTGGAAGCGGGTTCTTTCTTGAAGGCCAAAGAAAAAGGCAAAGTTAGAATGGAAGGAAAAGAATATATCGTTCAAGACGGAGATGTTGTTCTCTTTAGATTCAACAACTAAAAAGAGGTAATATGGAAAAATTTGAACAGTTGTCCCCGCTTGCTCTTGCTTTTATGGGAGATGCAATCCACACCGCATTTGTAAGAGAGTGGGTTTTAAATGGAAATTTAAACAAAATGAACAACTACCACAATCTTTCAAAAAAATTTTGCAATGCAAAAAAACAAAAAGAAACATTGGAAAAAATTTTTGATAATTTGACAGATGACGAAAAAGACATTGTTAGAAAAGCACGCAACTGCCACAGCAAACATTCAGCAAAAAATTTTGATGAAGAGACCTACAAAAAAGCAACTGCTTTTGAAAGTTTACTTGGCTTTTTGCATCTTTCTGGCAAAACAGAAAGACTTATGGAAATCTTGCAAAAATCAGTTGAAGAATGAAATTTAGAGTTTACATAAAAACTTAAAAGAAGGTATGAAATTATGTTAATTGAAGGAAAAAACCAAGTTATTGAAGCCATAAAAAATGATGTTACAATCAACAAAATTGTCATTGACAAAAATTATATGACAAGAAAAGATGATGTAATTTCTTTAGCAAAAAAACAAAAACTTAAAATTGAATTCCTTGCAAAGAAAATTATGGACACAATGAGTGTAACCGGGCATCATCAAGGTTACATTGCCGAAACTGTAGATTTTCAATATTGCTCATTGGAGGATATCTTGACTCATGCAAAAACAAAAGAAGAACTTCCTTTCGTTGTTCTTTTAGATGGCATAGAAGACCCTCATAATTTGGGTGCAATTATAAGAACTTGCGAATGTGCCGGCGTTGATGGAATTGTAATTCCAAAAGTTAGGGCTTGTCAAGTCAACGAAACTGTGGTTAGAACAAGTGCAGGAGCAATTTCAAATATGAGAATTGCAAGGGTTACAAACCTTAAAGAAGCAATCACCTATTTCAAAGAACAAAACTTGTGGATTTATGCTTGTGAAGTTGGTGGAGAAAACATTTACAAACAAAATCTCACAGGTGCTGTTGGAATTGTCATTGGTTCTGAAGGCAAAGGTGTCAAACCTTCCTTAAAGGCACATTGTGATGGAATTGTAACACTCCCATTGAAAGGCAGTGTAAATTCACTTAACGCAAGTGTTGCAAGCGGAATTTGCATTTATGAAATTTTAAGACAAAGAGAACATTAAGATAAACCAAATGAGGTAAAAATGCTCACTGATGAAGATTTGATTGAAAAAATTAAAACTGGAGATGAACTAGCAGAAAACGAGCTCCTTGACAGATATAAAGACCTTGTTGTCAAAATCTGTCGTGGCTATTTCATTGTTGGCGGAGATATGGAGGACACAATTCAAGAAGGAATGATTGGACTTTACAGGGCAATCAAGTCTTTTTCTGCGGATAAAGATGTTAAATTTAAAACCTATGCAGTAACCTGCATAAAGCACCAAATTCACAATGCTATCAAGAAAGCAAATGCAAACAAAAACAAACCTCTCACTCACGCAGTGTCATTTCAAACCTTTTCAAATCCAGAAACTGGTGAAAGCATTGAGTTTTTTCCAGTGGAACTTATTTTCGATTCCACACCTGCAAGAACTCTGATTGACAAAGAGAACTATCAGCACCTAAAAGACAAAATTAAAAATCTCTTGTCCCAACAAGAACTTAAAATTCTCAACCTCTATTTGATGGGTTATTCTTACAAGGAAATTTCCGACACATTAAATGCTTCAAAAAAGAGCATTGACAATCATATTATGAGAATTAAAGCAAAGATAAGAAAAAACCTCGCAAATGCCGAATAATTGCAATTTTTTTTGTTAAATTTATTGACTTGATGTAAAATTTGAATTAAAATATTTAATATTTTAAAAGGAAATATTGTTATGATTAAAGTTGAACCTATAAATTTTATCGAAGAAGAAATCAACAAAGACCTCGAAAATGGTCGTTGCGATGAAATCCAAACAAGACACCCACCTGAACCAAGTGGTTATTTGCATATTGGCCATGTAAGAAACATTGTTCTCAACTATGGCACTGCAAAAAGATATGGTGGAGTTTGCAATCTGCGTTATGATGACACAAACCCAACAAAAGAAAGTCAAGAATTCGTTGATGCAATTCAAAACGATGTCCAATGGCTCGGGTATAAGTGGCACGAAATTCACTATGCTACAGAATATTTCCAACAAAACTATGAAGTTGCCGTAAAGCTTATCAAAGAAGGCAAGGCTTTTGTTTGCGACCTTTCTCCTGAAGAACTTTCAAAATCTAGAGGAACTTTAACTGAACCTGGTGTTGAAAGTCCATACCGCAACAGAAGTGTTGAAGAAAACCTCAAACTTTTTGAAGAAATGAAGGAAGGAAAATTTCCTGCAGGCTCTCGTTGCTTGCGTGCAAAAATTGATATGGCAAGTCCAAATATGAATATGCGAGACCCTGTGTTATATAGAATTCAATATATTCACCACCACAGAATTGGCGATAGCTGGAAAATTTATCCTTCTTACGATTTTTCACACCCTCTTGATGACTGTTTGGAAGGTGTAACTCACTCAATTTGTGGACCAGAATTTGAAGACCACCGCCCACTTTACAATTGGGTTGTTGAAAACAGCGGTGTTAAAAACAAATCAAGACAAATCGAATATCCAAATGTTTACATCAAAGGAACAATCCTTGGAAAAAGAAACATCAAAAAACTTGTAAACGAAGGAAAAGTTACAGGTTTTGATGACCCTAGACTTTTCACAATTGCAGGACTTAGAAGAAGAGGCGTCCTTCCTGAAAGTTTAATCAACTTTATCTATGGAGCAGGCCTCACAAAGGTTAATAACGCTGTCTTTGAACAAGCTTATGTTGACTATTTTATCAGAGAAACTCTCAACCAAAAAGCAAGACGAGTTATGGCTGTCCTCGACCCTGTGAAGCTTGTCATAACAAACTATGACAAAACAGAAGAAGAAATCTTCACTGAGGATTACCCACAAATTGAAGGCAACACTGAAAAACATAAACACTATTTTGCAAAAGAACTCGTCGTTGAAAGAAGTGATTTCTTGAAAGAACCTGTTCCAAAATTCTTCAGACTCTGTGTTGGAAATGAAGTTCGCCTCAAGGGTGCTTATATTGTTAAGTGCACCGGTTTTGACGAAGATGAAAATGGCAATGTAACAACAATCTATGCAGAATATGACCCAAACACAAAATCTGGCACAGAGGGAGCAAACAGAAAAGTTAAAGGCACAATTCATTGGACAAACCCAAAACACGCCAGAAAAGTTACTTGCAGGCTTTATGAAAACCTCATTTTGGAAGAAGATGAAGATGCTGTCGAAGGAAACGAAGCAAATGCAGATGGAATCCGAATCAATCCAAACTCTTTGAAAGAACTTAACTGTTGCTATGTTGAAGACATTGATTTCAATGCACAAGACCGTTATCAATTTGTAAGAAATGGTTATTTCGCACTTGACAGCGACAGCACTCCAGAGCACCTTGTTTTCAACAGAACAATTACATTGAAAGACGGTTTTAAAATGCCTACAAATAAATAGAAGCTTAAAAAGGAAATTAAACATTTCCTTTTTTTATAAAATTTTTGTTCATTTGAAAATATTTAACATATTTTTGTTGGACAATTTCGCAAATTTTGTTTATAATATTCTTATGTTAAACATAGCGACAATTTGTATGCTTATTGCGGTCATAATTTTATATGTTTGCGCCTGCTTCTTTAACAAAAACAAAGCGCTTTCTTTCTTGTTGCAGGCGTTCTGTTTAATTTCACTGCTTTGCCTTGGAATTGTTGTTGCAAATTCTCAAAACAATTTTTCCGCTTATGTAATTTTCCTGATCGTTGCAGTTGTCCCTCAATTCTTGGGATTGTTCGATTTGCAAGCATATATCAATGGCAAACAATCGTTCTCATTTGAACCTGAAAAAGAAGATGAACCTGAAAAAGAAGAAATTGAAAAAGCAGAAGGCTCTGACGAAGAATTAACGCCTTCTCAAGAAGAAATTGACACAAACGAAGATGATGCCCCAGCGAAAAAAGAGAAAAAACATCATTTCAAAACAAGCAAGGGAGAACTTCTAAATGGCGTTGCCTGCTTTCTAAGTGCAATTTGCGTAACATTTGCAGGTTTGTATGTAGGTCTTGAAACCTTCTATGGCGCACTGCTTGGTGTTGCAATAGGTTTTGCATTAATGTTCTTATATCTTGCTCTAAAAAAAGAAATCAACCTCGTTGACC
>JAGBBH010000068.1 GCA_017938505.1 Clostridia bacterium
CTATAAAATTCGTGAAGCAATGTCAATGAAAATTCCATATCTTATCATAGTTGGAGATGAGGAAGAAGCAAATGGAACAATTTCAATCAGAGGCAGAGGATTTGAAAATAAGAGTGGACTTGTTTTGAAAGATTTTCTTGCAAGACTTAAAGATGAGATTAAGACAAGAAAACTTAACTAGAATTTGAATAAACATAAATTTTTATGAATAAAGACTGACTGCAAAATGTTGGTCTTTTTTCTTGTTATTTTGAAAAAAAACAAATAAAAAAGTCAAAAAAGAGCAAAATTTAAGAAAAAGTTGAAAAATTTAAAAAAATAAATAATTCTTAAACTTTGCAAGTTTGAGGTGGTAAAGATATAATTAAATAACCATAGTCTAATTTGCAAAAAAAATGTTGAAAAATTGTGTGTTTTTTGGTTGACAAAAATTTTGGAATTGTATATTATGGAAGCATAAACCACAAGATATGGGGTTAAAAATCAATAAAAACACAATATATTGCATAAGTATGCATAAAGGCAAGGAGGAGGAAAAAATGATTAAATCAATAAGAAAAAGAGACGGTAGGGTTGTAGATTATGATGTAACAAAAATCGAAAACGCTATTGCTAAAGCAATGTTGAGTCTTGGTTATGGAGAGATTAAGGACTGTAAAAAGATGGCAAAAATTACAGAACTTTATCTTCTTGAAAAGTTTGAAGACAAAATTCCAACAGTTGAAGATGTTCAAGACATTGTCGAAAAGGTTTTGATGAAAAATGATTATGAAGATGTTGCTAAAGCATATATTCTTTATCGCAGAGACCACGAAAAAATTAGAAATGTTAAGGAAACATTCCTTGACTATAAGGAAACTGTTGACAAATATCTTAAACTTGCAGATTGGCGTGTTAAAGAAAACTCTACGGTTACATATTCTGTTGGTGGCTTAATTTTGTCTAACTCAGGCGCAATTTCTGCGAACTATTGGCTTAATGAAGTTTATGACAAAGAAATTGGACAAGCACACAAAAATGCAGATATCCATATTCACGACTTAAGTATGCTCACAGGTTATTGTGCTGGTTGGTCGCTTAAACAACTTATCCAAGAAGGTCTTGGCGGAATTCCTGGAAAAATCACAAGTTCTCCAGCAAGTCACTTGAGCACACTTTGCAACCAAATGGTAAATTTCCTTGGAATTATGCAAAACGAATGGGCAGGAGCTCAAGCATTCTCTTCTTTTGACACCTATCTTGCACCTTTCGTTAAAGTTGACAATTTGACTTATAAAGAAGTTAAACAATGTATTCAATCTTTTGTTTATGGTGTAAACACTCCTTCTCGTTGGGGAACTCAAGCTCCATTTACAAACATCACTCTTGACTGGGTTATTCCTGCGGACTTGGCAGAACTTAACTGCATTGTTGGTGGAAAAGAACAAAACTTTAAATATAAAGATTGTGTCAAAGAACAAGCAATGATCAACAAAGCATTCATTGAAATTATGATTGAAGGTGATGCAAATGGCAGAGGCTTCCAATATCCTATTCCAACTTATTCAATTACAAAGAACTTTGATTGGTCTGAAACAGAAAACAACAAACTTCTCTTTGAAATGACAACAAAATATGGCACACCATATTTCTCAAACTATATCAATTCTGATATGGAACCTTCTGATGTTAGAAGTATGTGTTGCAGACTCCGTCTCGATTTGAGAGAACTTCGTAAAAAATCAGGAGGTTATTTCGGTGCTGGGGAAAGCACAGGAAGCATTGGTGTTGTTACAATCAATATGCCAAGAATTGCTTATCAATCAAACACAGAAGAAGAATTCTTTGCAAGACTTACTCATATGATGGATATTTCTGCAAGAAGCTTGAAAGTTAAGAGAGAAACAATCACAAAACTTTTGGAAGCAGGACTTTATCCTTACACAAAGAGATATCTTGGTTCATTTAATAACCACTTTTCAACAATTGGTCTTGTTGGAATGAATGAAGCGTGCCTGAACGCAAAATGGCTTCGCAAAGACTTGACAACAACTGAAGGACAAGAATTTACAAAGAGAGTTCTCAACTTTATGAGAGAAAGACTTTCTGATTATCAAGAAAAATATGGGGATCTTTACAATTTGGAAGCAACTCCTGCAGAATCTACATCATATAGACTTGCAAAACACGATCGCAATCGTTGGCCTGAGATTATCACAGCTTCAAGTGATGACAACACTCCATATTACACAAACTCAAGCCACTTGCCAGTTGGCTACACTGATGATGTGTTCAAGGCACTTGATGTTCAAGACGAATTGCAAACACTTTACACTTCAGGAACAGTTTTCCACGCCTTCTTGGGACAAAAACTTGAAAACTGGAAAGTTACTGCAAACCTCGTAAGAAAGATTGCTGAAAACTACAGACTGCCTTATTATACAATCAGTCCTACATATTCTGTGTGTGCTTCTCACGGCTATATCGCAGGGGAACATTACACTTGTCCTGAATGTGGAAATAAAACCGAAGTTTACAGCAGAATCACTGGCTATTATAGACCTGTTCAAAACTGGAACGATGGCAAGAGTCAAGAGTTCAAAGAAAGAAAAGAATATGTTCTTGAAAACTCACACTTAAACAAGTCTTGCTGTTGTGAAAAGCACGCAGAAGTGAAAGCTCAACCTCAATGCGAAAGAAATTTGCTTTTTACATCTCCTGTTTGTCCTAACTGCAAAATGGCAAAACTTTTGCTTGAAAAATCAGGAATTGCTTATGAAGTTGTTGATGCAACACAAGCAAAAGAACTTAGCCAAAAATTTGGCGTTTCAAAAGTTCCAACTCTTTTCATAAATAAAGACGGAAGAAAATTTAGATTTGACAATGTTTCTGACATTAAAAGATACATTGAAGAAACAGCAAAGGAAGGAAGATAGTGTTTGATATAATCGTAATCGGCGGAGGTATGGCGGGAATGACCGCCTGCCTTTATGCTTTAAGAAACAATAAAAAAGTCCTGTTGCTCGAAAGAGAGGCAATTGGTGGACAAATTGCAAAATCACCAAAAGTAGAGAACTATCCAACAAGAAAGGTTGTGTCGGGGGCGGAACTTTCTGATCAAATGTTTGAACAGATTTTGGAACTTGGGGTTGATTTTGAACTTGAAGAAGTCAAAGGCATTGAAAAAGTCGATGGCATATTCAATGTAACTACTGATTATAACATTCATCAAGCAAAAAGTGTTGTTGTTGCGACTGGTGCAAAACCAAGAATGTTAGGCATTGAAAACGAAGAAAAACTTTTAGGAAAAGGAGTCTATTATTGCGCCATTTGCGACGGTCCTTTTTATGCGGGAAAAGAAGTAACGCTTATTGGTGATGCAAACAGTGCTTTGCAATATGCTCTTATGCTTGCAGGTTATTGCAAGAAGGTGCACTTGATGACACTGTTTGATGGTTTCTTTGGAGAAAAGTCTTTGCAAGATGCTGTCAGAAAAACTGCAAACATTGAAATTATGCACAATGTTAAGGCAACATCTTTCAAGGGTGATGAACATTTGGAAAGTATTATTTTTCAAAAAAAAGACGGAAGTGTGTTTGAACACAAAACGGAAGCGGTTTTTGTTGCAATAGGACAAGTTCCAGACAACAAAGCTTTCGAAAAAATGGCAGAGATAGACAAACAAGGCTATTTGGTTTCTTCGGAAGCTTGCAAGACTCAAACGCTTGGGCTCTTTGTTGCCGGGGACTGCCGAACAAAAGAAATAAGACAAGTTGCCACGGCGGTTTCTGATGGTGCAATTGCAGCGACAAACGCTTGCAAATATCTTGACAAAATTGGAGTTAATTGATGGAAATTTTGGGCATTGAAAAAGTGTCTTTTGTAGATTATGAAAACAAAATTTGTGCCACGGTTTTTACTGGTGGTTGCAACTTTTGTTGCCCTTTTTGTCATAATGGTGGACTGGTAAAAAGAACACACAAAAAAATTGAGGAATCTGAAATCCTTAACTATCTCAAAGAAAGAAAATCGCTTCTTGATGCCGTAACGATAAGTGGTGGCGAACCGACTTTGCAAAGGGATTTGAAAGAATTTGTCAAAAAAGTTAAAGAAATGTGTTATTTGGTTAAACTTGATACGAATGGAACGAACCCACAAGTTGTAAGAGAACTTCTTGATGAGAAGTTGATTGATTATGTTGCAATGGATATCAAGAACAATTTTGACAACTATTGTGGAATAACAGGAGTGTCAAAAAATTTCTCTGACAAGGTCGAAGAAACTTTGCAAATATTGAAAGATTCAAAAGTTGAATTTGAACTCAGAACAACATTGGTCAAAGAGTTTCATTCAAGAGAGAATATTGAAAAGATTGCAAGCGAGTTGGCAGGACAGAACAAACTTGTTTTACAAAAATTTGTTGAAAACGAAAATTGTCTTAACTTTGGACTGCACGAAGTAGAAAAAAAACAAGCACAAGAATTTCAAGAAATTCTATCAAAAAGCATTAAAAATGTTTCTTTGAGGGGATATTAATTTAAAAAGCAATGAAAAGATTTGGAAAATTTCTTCCAAGTCTTTTTTTGTTTTGTTGATAATTTTGTGTTGTTTGTTGGACAAACCTCAATAAAAACAACAAAATTCGACAAATTTTAAAATTAATCTTGAAATTTTGTTTGGAATATTTTATAATTGTGTGGTAATATGTAAAGGAGTGGACTTATTATGGGAATTAATGAATTGATTATACCTATCGGGGTGCTTTTCGTTACTTTGTTAATGGGGTTCTATTTTAAATAAAAAGGAGAATAAAAAATTATGAGTATGTTGCTTGAAACAACTGCTGCTGGCAACAGCGTTTGGAACTATGTGCTTATTGCCGTCGTTGCAGTGCTTTTGATTGCTATGCCAATTATGATGAATGCAAAAAACAAGAGAGAATCGCAAAAGGTTCAAGAACAAACAAATTCACTTAAGGTTGGCGACAAAATCTTGACAACAAGTGGTGTCTATGGAACAATCACAGAAGTTAAGTTTGATGACACACAAAAATTGGTTGTAATCGAAACTGGTGGCAAGGAAAAGAGTTATTTGTCAATCGACGCTTATTCAATTTACACTGTGTTCAAAAGTGAAGAAGAATTGAAAAAAGAAGCAGAAGCAAAGGCAGAAGCGGAAAAACAGGCTATGGCAGAAAAACTTGAGGACAAACCTAAAAAAGAAAAAAAGACAGCAAAGAAAGAAACTGTAGAAGCAGAAGAAAAAACTGCAGAAACAGAAGTTGTTGTTGAAGAAGAAAATAAATAGCATTAAAAAGGGAGCAAAACTTTTTGCTCTTTTTTATTTTGTTTTATATGGTTCTTTTAAGAAATTGGTGGGCATAAGAATTATTAACCGAAATTTTTGGTTTAACTTCTGCTTTGGAGGCAATAATGAAAGTGAAAACATTAAACAAAGAAAAAAGTGCTTCAAATCTTGCTTTAAGTGTGCTTAAAGGCGTTCTTGTTGGACTTTGCGTGTCGCTTGTTGGAATTTTGCTGTTTGCATTTGTTTTGAGATTTACGAGTGTTTCTGACAAAATTATAAGCCCTGTCAATCAGGTGATTAAAGGAATTAGCATTTTTGCTGGGGTGTTTGTTGCTATGCGAAAACACAAATCTCTTGGTCTTTTGAACGGTCTTTTGATAGGCTTTTGTTACACAATTGTTGCTTTTTTGGTGTTTTCAATTCTTGATGGGGCATTCTCTTTTGATAAAACTTTTTTAAGCGACCTTGTTTTTGGCAGTGTTATTGGCGCAATTTGCGGGATTATTTGCGTTAATTTAAAAAAAAATTAACTTTTTGATTGACAATTGCCCCCTAATGTATTATACTAATCAAGGTAATTTAACCAATTTTTTTATTTACTTGATTTTTAAGGGGACACAATGGCTAGAAGTAGAGTTAAAAGAAATTCCATTTTAAATTTTGTTGCAGTCGCAATTATTACAGTTATAGGAATTGTTTTATCTGTTTGCAGTTTTGACATTCCATTTACAAATTACACCTACAATGGTTTTGCAAATTCCATTTCTCTTGGACTTGACCTTGCGGGTGGTATTTCTGTTGTTTACGAATGTGATGATTCTGCCGTTATTACAAATCTTGATGAAGCAATGGACGCAACAGTTACAAGACTTACAAACACAATTACAGCGGAATATTCAGAAGCAACAATTATGCGTCAAGGCACAACAAAAATCAGAATTGAAGTTCCATCAGTTACTGATGCAGATGTAATTTTTGATATGATTGGACAACCAAAACCACTTCATATGACTTATACAAAGGGTATTTTTGATGAAAAAACAGACATCATGGGAAGCGATATTGAAGATGTGCAAGTAAGTTATCAAAAAGGCAGTTCTGGTGAATATGAACCAGGTGTTTCAATTAAGTTTACAAAAGAAGGTGCTACAAAGTTTGCGAACTTGACAGGTAAAGTTGTTGAAGACGGAACAAATGAAATTCACATTTATTTGGGCGAAGTAAGTGATGACAACTTCTTCCAAACACTTACTTGTGAACAAAAAATTGTTGGAGATTCAACATTTATCTCTGGAGGGGCAGAAAATCCTTTCACTTATGAACAAGCACAAGAATATGCTATGCAAATTATGAGTGGAACTTATGAAGTTCCTTTGAAACTTGTTGAAAAATCTGTTGTTTCTGCAACACTTGGAACAGAAGCACTTAAACTTGCAATCATTGGCGGATTTGTCGGACTCGTTTTGATTATGCTCATTATGTGGTGGCGTTATGGAGATTTCGGTCTTCTTGCTGGCTTTGCACTTATTATGTATCTCGTTTTGATGTTGTTCTTCTTGCAAGCAATTTCATTTGTTCAACTTACACTTCCAGGTCTTGCCGGTATCATTTTGAGTATTGGTATGGCGGTTGATGGAACTGTTATCATTTTTGAAAGATTCAGAGAAGAATATAAGTCAGGCAAGAAAATTCCTCTTGCAGTTAAGAGTGGTTTCAAGCGTGCGTTCTGGCCAATCTTTGACAGTAACATTACAACAATTTTGACAGCAATTGTTCTTTACATTTTGGGAACTGCTTCAATTCAAGGATTTGCCATCACACTTCTTATCGGTATCGTTCTTTCAATGTTTATGAACCTTGTTATCTTGAGATTCCTTGTTAAATGGTATCTTCCATTCAACAGCGTAAAGGGCAAAAAACTTCATTTGCCAAAGCAAGTGAGAGTTGTCAAAGAAGATGTGGCAGTTGAAGGAGGACAAGCAAATGACTAAGTATAAAAAGAAAACAAAGTTTTCACTTGATGACAAAATTTCAAATTCAAAATTTGATTATTGCAAAAACTTGAAATGGTTTATCGTTGCACCAATTTTGATTTGCATTTTGGGGGTTATTCTTCTTTGTACAGTTGGTTTCAATCTTGGAATTGACTTTACTGGTGGTTCTATTACAACTGTTTATATGGACAGTGAGGGAACTTATACAATCAATGACGACACTTTTGATGTTGACAAAGATATGGCAAAAATTGAAGCCAAAATCAACAAAGTTCTTGCAAAACACGAACTTAAAGCAACAATAATTCAAAAAACAACGGCAGATGAACTTGGAATCGCAAACGGAGATGCTGTCATTGTTAAATATCAAAACAACAATGAACTTGAATCTGCAGACATCATTGCAATCAATGAAGAAATCAGATACGAACTCTTGGTAGAGTTTGGTTATGTTGATGGTGAAGAAGTAAGTTTTGAAGAATTTGAATCAGAAGACAATGCTTCTCTTGTTTCAAATGGTGAAATTACAACAGCAAGTGCAAGTTCAGAACTTATGATGAAATCATTTATTGCACTTCTCGTTGCAGTTGTGCTCATTTTGGTTTATGTTGCAATTCGTTTTGACCTTACAGGTGGTTTGGCAGCAATCTTAGCACTTTTCCATGACATTTTGATTACTGCTTCAGTTGTGTTGATTTGCAGAATTCAAATTAATGTTGCATTTATCGCAGCACTTATCACAATTTTGGGTTATTCAATCAACAATACAATCATTATCTTTGATAAGATGCGTGAAGAACTTAGAACAAAAAGACAAGCGAATGAAAAAATTGATAATAGACAAATTGCAAACTCTTCAGTTAGAACAACAATGACTCGTTCAATTTTGACTGCGTTGACAACATTTGTAAGTATCTTTATGATTACTGTAATCGGTGTTGCAGACATTAGAGAATTTGCTTTCCCAATTATGATTGGTATCCTTGCTGGGTTCTATTCTTCAGTGTTTATCACTCCTGGACTTTGGGCGATTGCTTACAGACCTAAAAAAGGCAAAGTTGTAACAATGAAAAAAGAAACGGAAGTTGAATAGCCTTTAACATTTAACAATAAAAATAGAAAAACAGACTTCAGTTGAGTCTGTTTTTTTTATGTTTTAATACTGTTTTTAGTCTGTTTTGACCAAATAGAAGATTGACATCAATTATCAAAAAGTAGAGGAGTTTGATGTATTATTCTTTGTTTAGTTCTCTGCCAATTTGTCTTATTGAATTCTTTTTTCTTAGTTCCGTCAATGTGTTTGCAATTTGGAATTGGACACCGCCAGCAGACATTCCTTCTTTTTTTGCAATCTCTCGCATACTTTCGCTTTTTCCAGTTATACCACAATATCTCAGTAAAAAATGTTTTTTTCTAGGATATTTTAAAAGAGAAAATTGTTTCATAATTGTTTTTGTTCTTTCTTCGTCTATAACCTTTTCGATTGGGTGCTTAATATCTGTGTCGGGAAGTTCTTTTATATCTGGAGACCAATCGTGGTGAAGATAAAGATTGTGTTCAAGTTTGTTTTTTTCAATTCTGTCAAGCCTTACCTTAAGGTAATATTTAAACTCTTGCTTAAAGTTTGAATAGTGCTTTGTTTTAGGGGTTGTTTTTGATATGAAGAAAAAAATGTCTTGGGTTGCATCTTTGAAATCTTCAACATTTTTATTTTCAAAAATATACCAATCTGCAATAATTTTGCAAGCATCATAGTAGGCAAGAAGTTGAAAATGGGCACAAAGGTCTTTGTCATTGTTTGCCATTGCATTTTGCCAGTCTTTATATAATTCTCCAGAAAGACCTTGGTTTTTTGGATTCAGTGTTTTTAAATAGTTTAAAATTTGTTCACAATTGTCCATTTTTAACTCCCTTATATGCTAAAGTTTATCATAGTTCGACATAAAAGTCAATATGGAAAAATTTAAATTTCTGATAAAAATTAAGACGGGTGTTCTTCGTGCTGGTTTTTTCTGTTGATAAAGTTTGCAGTGTCGCTTGCTATGAAAATTTTGTCATTGCCATATTTAGTTTTTATTTCTTGAATGGAAAAATTGAGGTTGTTTTGTTCGATTTGAAAGAAATTTAGTTGTTCAATCTTGTCCAATTTTTGCAAATTTGAAACAACAACCCTTATTGCTCTTATAGGTTTTGAATAGTTCCAAAATGAATCGACCAAAAGCATTGCTTGTTTAAATATTTCTTCACTGCTTTGCACGGGGGAAATTGTTTTTGAATGACCAAATCTTTCAAATTCGCTTGTTTTTAAAGAGATTGAAATTGTTTTTGCTTGAAAGTTATCAAGTTTCATTCGTCTTGCAATTTTTTCGCTTAAAAACCTTACAACTTTTTCAATGTCCTCTTTGGAAATTATGTCAGTAACAGTTGTTGTTCCATTTCCAATGCTTTTTGGAGGGGTAATTGTGTGGTAGCAGGCGACTTCTTCATAAAATTCTCCCTTAACCTTTAGCAAAAGTTCTTGCCCGGTCTTGCCCATTATGTTTTGCACAAAACTTTCTTTTAAGTTTGCAAATTCTCCAATTGTATGTATGTTCATTTTTGCAAACTTTGTTGCGAGTTTATGTCCGATGCCAACAATTGAAGATAGTGGAAGTGGGTAGATTTTTTCTTTTATGTCTGTTTTTGAAATTGTTGTAGTTGCATCTGGCTTTTTTAAATCACTGCCCAGTTTTGCATATAGTTTTGAAAAAGACACACCAACAGAAACACTAAAACCAAATTGTTCTTTAACTTTTTGGCGAATTTCATCGGCAATTTCTTTTCCTGTTTTGTTTAAATAGTGTAAAGAATGTGTAACATCTAACCAACATTCATCAAGTCCCAAAGGCTCAACAAGGTCGGTATAGGTTAGGTAAAGTTCGTGAAGTTGTTTTGATATTTTTTCATAAAGGTCATAATGAGGGCCGACTGTTATAAGTTCAGGGCATTTTTGTTTCGCTTGCCAAATTGCCTCGCCAGTTTTGACTCCAAATTTTTTTGCAATTTCATTTTTTGCCAAAATTATGCCCGTTCTTTTTTTTGGATTGCCAGTTACGGCCACAGGTTTTCCTTTCAATTCTGGATTCATTGCACACTCCACTGATGCGAAGAAGTTGTTTACATCAGAGTGCAAAATTGTCTTTTCTTTCATTTGATTTTTTGTCCCTTTATGTTGTATAATCTAAATATATTTATTTGTATATAATGGAGGATTATTCAATTGTCGAAAATTCAAAATACAAGCCAATTATACAACAAAGTTTTTAAAAATGCATCTTTGATTGACCTAAATTTGGGACTTGTGAATTTGGTTGACATTTTTTGTGTAGGCGGAAAAATTGAAAAGATTGTCAAATCTGGTGCAAAAATTTTTTATGACGCAGAAATTGTTGATTTAAATGGGAATTATGTTTTGCCTATGTTTGTCAATGCTTATTGCGACAGTGTTGAGGCCTTTAAAAACAGTTGTGGCAGGCAGTTGCAAGAGAAAAATGAAATTAAACTTGCACAAAAACTTATGTATGTTAAGAACCTTTTGGCGGGGACAATATTGGTTGATGATGTGTCTTTGATGAAGGAAAAGTGGGAAGTTTTAAAAAATGTTGAGCAACTTTCTGAACTGCAGTTATCTGAAATTAGTGATTATGTTGCAAAGAACAATAAAGGCATTTTTCTCGATGTTGGGAGAAGTTTGGAAGAACTTGGAACGATAGACAAAATGTATGGAAAACCACTTTCTTATGTTCTTGAAGATTTTGGTTTTTTTGACAGGAACTTTGCTCTTGTCGGCGCAAATTGTTTTGACAAAGATGATTTTCAAGTTGTTGAGAACTATTGTGGAAGATGTGTTCTCACTCCAATGGAAGACGGATTGGTTGGAAGACGACATTCAAATGTGGTAAGTTTAAAGAATTATAATTTTGACATTGCTATCGGCAGTGGTGGTGCCTTTGAAATTGACTTTTTTGCTTATATGAGGCAGATTTTGCTTTCTCACAGAGCAATGTTTGAAGATGCAAACATTTTGTCTGAACAAGAGGTGTTACAGATGGCATTTAATCCAAACATAAATGGTTATATCAATGACATAACTGAAGGAAATTATGCGAACTTTATGGTTGTGCACAAAATTGAAAGTCTTTATGACAATGTTTATAAAGAACTTGTTTGGGGAAAAAGCAAGAAAGATGTTGTTATGACGGTCGCAGAAGGCGAAATTTTGCAAAAAAATGGTGAAATCATTATGCAAAACTATCCAAAATATTATAAAATAATAGAAGAACTACAAGAAATTACAAGGAGAAATTAAAAATGACAATTGAAGAAAGATTATCAAGCGAGTTCGGACTTAGAGCAGACTATTCAAAAAATATTATTGACCTTATTGATGAAGGAAACACAATCCCTTTCATTGCCAGATATAGAAAGGAAATGCATGGGTCTTGTGATGACCAAGTTTTGAGAAATTTTGCAGATAGATTGAAATATCTTCGCAACTTGAATGATGAAAAAGAAAAGGTTCAAAAAGTTATCACAGAACAAGGCAAGTGGACTGATGAACTTGCAAAAGCTTTGGAAGAAGCAATGACTTTGACAGAAGTTGAAGATATTTATAGACCTTACAAACCAAAAAGAAAAACAAGAGCTTCTGTTGCTATTGCAAAGGGGCTTGAACCTCTTGCTGACATTTTGCAAGCACAGTCTAAAAATTATAAAGTTATGGAAGAAGCAGAAAAGTTCATTACTGAGGAAGTTCCAACTGCTCTTGACGCCATTGCTGGAGCAAAAGACATTATTGCTGAAAGAATTTCTGACAGTGCAGAACTTAGAAAAGAACTTCGTGATATTATTGCGAACAAAGGTTTTGTAACTTGTGCACTTCTTGAAAATGAAAACAACTTGACTTATGAAACTTATGCAGACTTTAAGCAAGAAGTTAGAAACTTGCCAAGTCATAGAATTTTGGCAATTAATCGTGGAGAAAAAGAAAAGTGTTTGAAGGTTGAGGTGGTTGTTGATGAAAAATTGACAATTCCTGTAATTGAGAAACATTTCAAAAAAGACAACGAAGATACAAATGCTCTCATTGACGAAACAATTGCTGATGCTTATGAAAGACTTTTGTTCCCGTCATTGGAAAGAGAATGTAGAAACAATTTAACTGATATGGCTGATGAACAAGCAATCAAGATGTTTGAGGTAAACTTGAGACCTCTCCTTCTGGAAGCACCTCTTAAAAACAACACAATTCTTGGCTTTGACCCAGCTTATAGAACGGGTTGTAAGATTGCGGTTATTGATAAAAACGGTGCTGTTCTTGATACAACGGTGGTTTATCCAACTCCTCCACAATCAAAGACAGAAGAAAGCATTGAAAAATTGAAAAATCTTATTGAAAAACATAAGGTTGACATTATCTCAATTGGAAACGGAACTGCTTCAAAAGAATCTGAAATCTTTGTTGCGGAACTGATTAAACATATTAACAGACCTGTAAGTTATGCTGTCGTAAGCGAAGCGGGGGCGTCTGTTTATTCGGCATCAAAACTTGGTGCAGAAGAATTCCCGGATTTTGATGTTTCTTTGAGAAGTGCTGTTTCAATTGCGAGAAGACTTCAAGACCCATTGGCAGAACTTATTAAGATTGATGTAAAATCAATTGGCGTTGGGCAATATCAACACGATATGCCTCAAAACAGACTTACTGAGGTGCTTACGGGAGTTGTAGAAGACTGTGTTAACAGTGTGGGCGTTGACCTTAACACGGCTTCTCCAAGTTTGCTTTCTTATGTTTCTGGACTTAATATGTCAATCGCAAAAAACATTGTTAAATTCAGAACGGAAAACAATGGTTTTAAGTGCAGAGAAGAACTTCTTAAAGTTTCAAAGCTTGGACCAAAAGCGTATGAACAATGTGCGGGATTCCTTAGAGTTGTTGGCGGCGAAAATGTACTTGACAACACAGCGGTTCATCCTGAAAGTTATGATGCGGCAAGAAAATTGCTCGCAAGTTTCAATTTGACAGAAGAAGATGTTAAAAACAACAACCTTGTTCTTTTGCCAAAAATGGTTGAACAAAAGGGCGAAAAGAAAGTTGCTGATGAATGTGGAGTTGGTGTTCCAACACTTGCAGACATTACAAACGAACTCCTTAAGCCGGGCAGAGATATTCGTGAATCAATGCCAAAGCCTGTTTTGAGAAGTGATGTTATTCATATGGAAGACCTCAAAGAGGGAATGATTTTCTCTGGCGTTGTTAGAAATGTTGTTGACTTTGGTGTTTTTGTTGACATTGGTGTGCATCAAGACGGTCTTGTTCACATTTCTCAACTTTCTGATGCGTTTGTCAAACACCCTTCTGATGTTGTTAAGGTTGGAGATGTCGTTGATGTTAAGGTTACATCAGTTGATATTGCAAAGAAAAGAATTGCTCTTACAATGAAAGGGATTGAAAAAGATGCTTAAAAATCAAATTTGTCCTAAGTGCGGAACTTCATTTGAAGAAATTTTGGAAACGGGATTTGTGGGTTGTGAAAAGTGTTATGAAATGCCAGAGGTAAAACAGGTAGTAAAGCGTCTGTTTGGTGAAAAAAAACACAAAGTGGAGGACAAAAGATGAAAGAATTTGTTGAATTTAAAGAATTTGGTGAAGATGTTTCTGTGGAAGATGTCCAATTTTCTTTAGAAAGAATTTCTCAGCTTTTAAAGGCTAATGAGAGCAAATTAAATGGTTCGGAACTGGAAGAATTGTTTAAAGACTTGGCGGTCATCGAGAATAAAGTAGAGAACTATGTATCTAAAAACAAGGGAATGGCATTAGATGATGTTCCTGATGACATTCCGGAAGATGTCGAAGAAGTTTATGACCATGGAATTGAATCTTTGCCCGATGACGATTTTCAATTTAATAAATAATAAATCTTTTGGGGCGAAAATATGAAAGAAAATTTTGAAACTATTGCAATTACATCAAGAATTAGACTGGCGAGAAATTTCTCTGGCTTCAATTTTTTTACGAAACTGCGTGAGGAGTCTGACGCAGTTTTTATCGTTAATTCGCTTTCAGAAGCGTTGCAAGAGATTGGCGGTTTTGACATCATTAAACTCAAGAATTTGTCTTTAAATGATTGCAATGCATTGCTTGAAAGACATTTAATTTCAAAAGAACTTATTGAAAACAAGGATATTTCTGCAGTTGCGATAAGTCAAGATGAACATTTGTTTATTATGATGAATGAGGAGGACCACATAAGAGAACAGTGCTTTGTAAGTGGTTTTAATCTTTATCGTCCTTATCGAGAAATAAAAAAACTTGACGATGCTCTTTTGTCAAGAATTGATGTTGCATATAATGATGATTTTGGATTTTTGACCTCCTCTCCGGCAAATTTGGGAACAGGTATGCGAGCATCTGTTATGTTGTTTTTGCCTGCATTAGAGAGAAATGGAGATATTGAATGTATTAAAAAAGAGGCGAAAGAATTAGGGTTTACTTTGAGAGGTCTTTTTGGCGAAGGAACGAAAAACTTGGGAAGTTTCTATCAAATTTCAAACCAGAACTCTCTAGGGCTTACAGAAGAAGAAATCATTGACAAAGTTTCGGAATATGTGTTCAACATTTGTGGAATGGAAGATGCTTCAAGACAGGACATTTTGTCTGTCAACCATGATCACATTATTGATGAAATTTATCGTGCTTATGGAACACTTAAAGAATGTTTTTTGCTTGAAGAAAATGAAA
>JAGBBH010000005.1 GCA_017938505.1 Clostridia bacterium
GGGATTGAGTTATTATTATGCTGAAACATTTGGTTCTTCAAGTGATTTGAGAATTACAACATCATTGCATGGACAAACATTCAATTTGGGAATTTCTACAACTTCTGGTGGTTACGGAAACCTCTATTTGATGCCTAATGATATGATTAAAATTGTTGACGGAGTTCAATCGTTGCTTGTTTACAAATATGAACTTGATGCTAATGGAGAACTCGTTGAAAATGCATTGTTTGTTCCTTTGCACGAAATTGATTTTAAGTTTGCTGATATCATCAATGGTCAGTCTTATGAAAGTTTGATGGCTGGAGAAGATTCAACAAGTTATGCTTATTCAAACTTCTTCCTCAACAATGATGGAGAAGCAATTGCTTACAGCGATGTGTTCTTGAAAATTAAGATTGTTATTGCTGATGGGTTGAGTGAAAATACTGCTATCAGAATTTATAATGCAGAAGACTTGTCGGCAATTGATTATGCGAAATATTACAAGATTATGAACAATATTACATTCTCTGGTTGGGAATCTTTGGATAGCAGAGAATTCTCTGGAATGTTGTTTGGTAATCATTCGGATATTACTTTGACATTTGAAGATGGCTCTGAAAACTTTGTTGATGTTGTTTCTGATGACGGGGTGATTAAAGACCTCGTGTTTGCAGGTGAAGTTGCGGTTGATGTTGCAAACGATAAAGTTGCATCTGGGTTTATTGCAAATGTTAACAATGGAACAATCTCTAATGTTTCAGTTGATGTTTATTATGACAATGCAAACGACATCTACAAGAGCAGTAAAATTGTTGATAGCAGACCTTCTGTAAATGTTGGTGCTCTTGTTGGTGCTAACTATGGTCTTGTTGAAAATGCTTTTGCTTATGGTGTTTCGGTAGAGGCGATTAATTCTAAATATATTGGCGGTTTGGTTGGTTACAACGAAGGAACGGTCAGTGGAAGTGGTGTTGAATTCTATACCTTTAAAAGCGAAGTTGGCGGAACGGAATTTAATAAATTGAATGGAAATGTTGCAGAAACAATTTATGGTGGAATTGTTGGTTTTGCAACAGCATCAAGCGTAATTGATAAGTCTTATGCCTATGCTTATTCTTTGGTGAATGATGGTGATAGCAATAAAATTTTTGGTTCAACATCTGTTGGTGCTTTTGCTGGTACTGTTGAGAATGAGGCGGTGATAAGAGAATCGTTTGCATTTGTTGGAAACATTCAAAGACCATTCTTTACGAAAAACAGTGGCGAATATGGTAGAATTGTAAATTCTTATTATTCTTCTTATGCTGGAGAATTTGTTTCTGAAGTTTGTAAAGATGCATATTATACTAGTGCGGTTGGTTCGACGGGAGCATATAGCCCAAGTTCGGCAGGGCAGTATAAAAAATTGACATCTTATGACAAAAATGTTACTTCGTTGCTTCTTGATTCAACAATTTGGCAACTTGATGATGTTGATGAAAATGTTAACTTTGGTTTTGTTCATTTGAAGAATGTTTATCAAAGCACGCAGGTTGAAACATCTCACCTTAATCTTAAAGATGTTGTTGATGGAACAAAAACACAATTGTTGATTGCTAGAGATGATGCTGGTGCGGTAACTGAGTCGGGAGTTATGTTTGTTTATGACCCGGTTGTGAATGTTGTGGCAGGCAGTGCGGAGGACAGTGAACTTCTTTCTTATAACACGATAAGATTGGTTGATATGTTCGAGAGTATAACAGAAAAACAATCAAGAAGTTTGCTTTTAACCTCTACTGCAAGAAACCTTCTTATCAACTCCACTTCAGTGCAACTTTTGGAAGAAAATTTGCAAATTTTCACGATTAAAGTTCATTCAAAAATGGACTTTACTAACGCAAAAGAATTTAGTTTTGTTGTTATGAATGCTTTGCCTCGTTTGCAAACAACTGTTGATGCTTATCAAATTGTTGATGGTCAAACAATTTTGTTGCAACAAGGAAAGTCTAGAAGTGTTGTTTATAACACAATTAATTCGATTTATTTAAATGGAAATGCGTATGCGTTAGAGAAAAATTCTTATGAAATTGAATATGTTCACAATGAGTGGCAAGATGATGGCTCAAAAATTGTGATTGACCAAACAAATCAAGAAGAAAGGGCTATGTCTGTTGCAATAAGCAACAATTCTCTTGTGTTTAAGGGTATTAGAAGTCATTCTGGAAACGCATTTGCCGAAATTGAAAGCAATGTTTGCGTTGAAGAAATTACAAATATGTTGACAGATGATTTGAAAACTGCAGACATTGATGCTTATAATTTCTATTCTTATGTGGAAAACTCGATTGAATCTCATTTGTCGAGAGATTATAGATTGTCGGTTTTTGAAGGTGCAACCGGACTTACGATTAAAGATGCGACTTCATTGGAAGTTAAACCTTCGCAATATGCCGTATTTAATGTTGAAATGGAAACAGATAATGTTCAAGATAACATTGTTGTTGGTTTGAGATATGGCGAAATTGAAGTTGATGCTGATGTGGAACAAAACGAAACGACTTCTAAACTTGTTTTTGAAGTTGACGACAAGTTGTCAATGCAATTCACTTGGACAAAAACTTATAATGGCGGAAAGAACTATTCTTATAGAGTAGTTGTTAAAATTTTAGATGACAACAGACATTTGGTTGATAAAAATTATGACAATCTTCAAATTATGGTCAATGCATTGTCTCAACAAAACAATGAGGAATATTTAAAGACTGTTGTTTTGAAGGTAAGACCAGAAGAAATTGAAGATGCAAGTTTTACAACTTACAGTGTTGGAAGCAGACAAATTAAAAATTCTGTGCTTTATATCAAACATTCTAATATGATTTTGAACACATTGATTCCTTCTTCAGATGCGATTGTTGCACTTGCAATCAGCCCTCAATATGCAAAGGTTTCTCACTTTAGATTGACTTACAAAATCGAAGGAGAAGGCGAAAAGGGAACAATAAGTCTTTCAAAATTGAAGCATAATTCAATTTATGGCTATTATGTAGATTCGAGAGATGTTTCTTTCCTTGCAAATGGCTTGGAAGTTGAAATTACTGAAGACGACAAGAAAAATGGCAATGGAATGTTCTATTTCAGAATTTATGTTTCAAGTGCCTTTAAGTCAAATAGCAAGATAAAGTTGTTTGTTGAGTTCTTTGATGGAGAAACTTTGGTTGAAGGGAAAACCGTTTCTCACGAACTTAAAATTGACTATATGCAAGAGGCTACGGTAAAGGTAAATGGGGTATCTACATACCTTTTGGCAAAGGGGGAGAGTGCAACAATTAGCATTAATGTTGCAAAAGACCAAATTCTTTATGATTTGCACTTGCAAAACAATGCTTCAGGAATCACTCTTTCAAGTTGGATTAAACAAGAAACTGAAAATGGTTTTACATACACTGCGACATTGAACGCGAATGTAAACGCAAAGGTTTTGGACGAAAACAAAGCGGCGGTTGGCAGTGGGGTGTTCTATGTTTGTGCCTCTGTTGAGAGAATCATTAACAACGAACAAGAAATCAAGGAGTCTCGTGCAACAGTTTGTCTTGTTGACTTCTCTCTTAATGGAAACGAAATTTCGCTTCAAGGAAGCACAAAACAAGAAGTTTACAACGGAAAAAGTTATGATGTGTTCCGTTCTTATGTTGGTTCGACAGAAGAATTGATTTTTGATTATCCTTTGATGCCTGTCGAATATAACTATGATGCTAATGACAGTGATGAAGCGGCTGCTGTTGAAGCATTGAAAACAGAGAGGGCAAAATTCTTGCTTAATCATAACTACAAAAACGAAGAAATTGGATATTATATAAATCATAGATACATTGAAGAAAGAGGTATTTATGAAGAAATGTCATTGAAGCAATTGTTGTGGCTTGCTGCAAATGAAGAAGAGTCTAGCACAATTTGGAATGAGAATTATGGCATTTTTGCACAAAATAGTTATTTCTTGATGGATACAACTCAGGTTGTTGGTGCTGGTGGTGCAACTCACGAAGCAATCAGAATCACC
>JAGBBH010000069.1 GCA_017938505.1 Clostridia bacterium
AAAGAGGTGCTGGACTTGGCGGTGGTAATGATGAAAGAGAACAAACATTAAACCAATTGTTGGTTGAAATGGACGGGTTTGAATCTAATGAGGGCATTATCGTTTTGGCTGCCACAAACAGAAGCGATGTCCTTGACCCAGCACTTATGCGTCCAGGTCGTTTTGATAGACAAGTTTATGTTCATGTGCCAGATGTTAAGGGCAGAGAAGGAATCTTGAGAATCCACGCAAGAAACAAACCTCTTGATGAAAGTGTTGATTTTAGTGTTTTGGCAAGAATTACAACCGGGTTTACTGGTGCAGACATTGAAAATATGCTTAATGAAGCGGCAATCTTGGCAGCTCGTGCTGGCAGACCAAAAATTGTTATGGAAGACATAACTGAAGGTATCAACAAAGTTATTATGGGACCTCAAAAGAAAAGCAGAATTGTTACTGAAAAAGAAAGAAAACTTACTGCTTATCACGAAGCAGGACACGCAATTTTGGCAAAGAAACTTTCTCACTGTGAAGAAGTTCAAGAGGTTTCAATTATTCCTCGTGGACACGCGGGCGGATACACAATGTGCAGACCAGAAAATGATGATATGACAATGTCTTTTGGAAAGGCAAATGATGATATCGCAATGAGTATGGGCGGAAGAATTGCTGAAGAACTTGTTCTTAAAGACATTTCTAGCGGTGCCTCTGCCGACATTCAACATGCAACAAAAGTTGCAAAATCAATGGTTTATGATTGGGGTATGAGCAAAAAAATTGGCTTCCTTTCACTTGGTGCCTCAAGCAATGTGTTTATTGGAAGGGACTATCAATCTAAAAACGACTTCTCTGAAAAACTTGCCGGAGTTGCTGATGATGAAATTATGGCTATCTTGAATGATAACTATAAAAGAGCAAAACAAATTTTGTCTGAAAACATCGACATTTTGCATGAAATGGCAAAACTTTTGCTTGCTAGAGAAACGATTTACAAAGATGAAGTTGATATGATTATGGCTGGCAAGAAAACGGAAGAAATCGTTGTGATTATGGACGAAAAAGAAAAACTTCAAAAAGAAAAAGAAAAGAAACTTAAAGCAGAACAAGCAAAGCAAGAAAAACTTGATAATTTCAAGAGAAAGATTGCCGAGGGAGAAAATTTGGTAAAAATGGGAATAATTTCTTCTGAAGAACTTGACAAACTCAAGGTAGATTATGTAAACTTTGAGAAAGCTTTGAATGCGGAAGTTGAAAAAGAGGCCGAACTTGCCTTAAAAGAAGAGAAAGAAAACCTTTCTCAAAAAAATGAAAATGAGAAAAACCCTCAAACGCAAGAAAAGTTAGACGACAAAAATAATGGTGAGGAAAACTAGATGGACGACAAAGAAATTAAATTGACAGAAAATGAAGATCAAACGATAGTTGAAGAAACTAGTCAAGCAGAACCTGTAGTTGAAGTTGAAACTGAAAATCAAGGTGATGAACTTGTTGCAGAATCAGAAATGATTGAAGAAAATTTGCAAGAAGATTCCGTTGAAGAAGAAACTTCTCAAGCGATTCAAAAAGAGAAAAAAGAAAAACCTGTTAAACAGAAAAAAGAAAAAGTCAAGAAAGAAAAGGTAAAAAAAGTTAAGGTTGAAGAACCAGAAGTTGACGAATTTGAAGGTCTTTCTGATGATGAGATTTACACAAAAATTCAAACAGCAAAACTTCTCAAAAGAAAAAAAACAAAGAGAATTGCAACTCTTGTTGCTTTGTGCTTCTCATTTGCTTTGGCTGTTTGCGTAATTGTGCTTTCTGTTGTTCCTGTAAGCTTGAAGCCAAAGTGCCTTTATGAAGGGTTTTCAAGTGTAACAATGCATTCGGGTTATGGCAGTGAATGGGGGTTCAGCAGAAATAATAAAGAAAAAACCTATGAAGAATTTATGAAAGTGTATGATGAGTCTTTTGCACAACCTTACATTTCTGCAATCTTCAGCGGTAGCTTGTTTAGTTATAAAATTACTGAAGAATGGTCTAAAACCAAAGACTCTGTTATTTCCTCAGAACTTACTGACAACAATGCTTGGTATATTAAGTTGGCTTATGACCAAGACCAAACATTCACATACCAAAATGGAAGAGTTTATGAATCTGTAATTTCAAACTCTACTTTTGATGGAATTTTGAAATTTAAAGAAGCTTACATTGTTGTTAATGAAGAAGCAGGGTTTAAAAGCACTTCTGTTCTGATTGTTGCAAACAACTATCCAAAAAAAGATGGAACTCTTGAAAGTCATATTGTTAAAGTTACTATCAAAGCAGACACAAACAAGATTTATGATTCTTGGAAAGATTTGAAGAAAACTTTTGATAAAGAATAAAAAGTTGGAATAAAAAAAGAAGTCGGGTTTTGCACTTCTTTTTTTTTGTTTTATAATCAAGGCTCTTTTTGCTTTTTGCAAAAATCAGGCAAATTTTACATTTAAAAAATTGAAAAATTAAGAGCAATTGTTTCTTTTGCGGCGTTAAAAATGTTTTTTAATTGTTAAAATTGCTTTAAAAATTTAAAAATCGTTTGGTAATTGCTGTTAAATTATGTATAATATAAATATATGTAGAGTCAACATTTTGAATATTTAAAGTTATTAATGGGGAGGAATGTTGGATTGAAAAAGATAGTTTTGTATGTTTTTTCTATTTTGCTTGGGTTGTTCTGCCTAGGTGGTGGAACATTCCTTTTTACTGCCGACACGCAACTTCCACAACAAGAGGAAGAGGCTGAGGCAGAATATACAATTACTTTTTATAGGGCTTATGATGCTTACAGTTCCACAGTGTATGTTTCAAATTGTACGAAAAATTACAATTATTCTATTTCGAAGCCTTCATCATCAACGGCATCAGACACCACTCAGGCAATAACATATTCAGCATCTGATGTTTTAAGAATTTCTATTGCTAGGCTTAGTAGTTATAACTATGAATTTATAACAGACGGTTGCGTTGGAGGCGAAGGAGCAAGCACATTTACATTCGTAAATGAGGTGTTCTTTTTGGGCTCAAATCTTACAAGTTACTCAAGGATACTTTTTTATTCAACGGGGAAATATTCAAACTATAGAATTACCTATGATGCAAATGGAGGGTCTTTTGTATATGGTCAAGGAGGGGCAATTAACGGCAATAATAGACGATATTCGTCAGGAGTAATTGCTAAGTTTGGCGATAGAACTTACACTAAGAAATCTTCTGGTTATGCTTATGTTGGCTGGGCACATAGATTACATAGGTGGGCATGGCCTGTTTTGGTTTCAACTTCTGCATCAACAGTCCAATATTATTCCTCATATGATACAAGTGGGACAGTTTCATCAGCGGGTTCTTTTACATATAATGGATCAACATATTATTATTCTGGTATGGGGTATGAATATCAATCTCAATTCAACACATATACATCCCTTACGATTCCATACATAGACACTTGTGAATTGCTATATGCTGGAAACTCCTATGGGTCGTCATTTGATTTGCATAAGCTTATTGCTCAGAAAACAGTGGAAAATGCCGCAACAAAAGCAGTGCTTTGGACTTCTGGGTCGTCTTATGTGTTTCCTTCAATTAAACCATACAAGGCAGGCTATACTTGTACTGGGTGGTCAACATCTTCATCGGGGTCTGTAAATGTAACCTCATCTTCAACAACGAGTTATAATCGAACATTATATGCAGTGTGGAAAGAAAACTCTTATGATTTTGTTTTCTATCCACCAGATATGACTTATGGAGAGGAATACTATACCGTTTCTGCTACGGAGACATTTACATTCCCTGAGGGTTATTGCCAGATGGGATATCATGTTGAATATTGGGAAGATGATTATAATTATATGAGTTGGGATCCAGGATATCAAGCTACGGGGTTTAGCATAATTCAGGACATTGGTTGCGATGATTATGACGCCACTACGATATATTTTTATGGATGTGATGAACCAAATGTTTATTATCTAGAGTTCTATGACGATAGCGGAGGAGGGTCAGATGGGCCTGTTGTAAGTGCTACTACAAACTATTCGCGGACTTACACAGTGCCAACGGAGGCTGACATTGGCAACCGGTGGGGATATTATTTAGATGGTTGGGAATCCTCCAATTATTTCGACTGTGAACCAGGGGAATCAATTAGTGTTGCAGAGTTGGCGTATAATGAAGATTATGAATATGTCAATGGTGCATATATAACGCTTTATGCGCAATGGGGTGAAGACCCTAAAACTTCTGTAACCCTTTCTAAAGGAACGGGCATTTCTAGTGTGTCGTTCTCTGCAGATTATGACGGCAGGACGGGGTATATATCTGGACAAACATCAAGTTCGTCGGTATATTCAGGGTCGTCAGTAACTTGCACTGCGTCTGTGGCTTCAGGATATTCTTTTGATGGATGGTATAATGGAACAACGAGGGTGTCAACAAGTTCAACATATACCATAACACCAACTTCTGCTACAACATTAACAGTGAAGGCAACGCCTGTTTATGCAACAATTAATGTCAAATTGGCATTGGAAGGCGGGGCAACATGGCCAAGTGGAGTGAGTGCAAGTGCAAGAGTGAACTACACCAATGGAAATGGGGTTTCAACATATACGACAGTAAATGG
>JAGBBH010000070.1 GCA_017938505.1 Clostridia bacterium
CCATCAAAAACAACAAGTCTTTGAGCAAATGCATGTAATAACGCCTCGTCGTGAGAAACAACAATAGCGGTTCCAGAAAAAGTTTCTAGAGCTTCTAATAAACTTTCGATGTGGGCCAAACAATTTGTCGTAGTATATGCTTAATCTATCTTCCAAAAGGCCTATGTCATTTAAGTAGTTTTGCAAAAGTTCTTTGTTGCTCATATTTTTCTCCTATAATTCTCTTTTGTTTTCGTCGTTGTTTTCTGAGATTTTAACGCTTTTTAAATAGTTTATTACAACATTTGGAATAAAACTTTGTGTTTCTTTGTCAGGGCAAATTTTCCAAACAGCATTTTGGTTCTCAAAACCGCCATCAAGCAAACATTCGTAAAGATTTATGTTTTCGAGCAAGTCTTTTTGCTTTTTGAGTGTCTTATATGGTTTTGTTGTTGAAAGTGTGAAAGGTTTTACAAAACTTACCTCATCTCCCGTTTCAGGATTTGTTGATGTTGTGTGAAAATAAATTTCAAAAAAGGTTTTGTTTTGCATTGCCTCAAAATCAACCTTTCCTTCCTCTGCTAAACTTTGAAGTTCTTCTTCAATGTGGTCGGGGATATAGTTTGTCAATTTTGCGGAGCAAGACCATTTATTGCCACTTATTTCATCCATAAATTTCAAAAGGTGTTTGATTTTTAATGGGTGTGAGTTGGTGTAATGGATGAAATTTGAAATTTCTTTTGCGTTGGCGTAACTGTTAAAAAACTCAACCATAATTTCAGGAGACACATAACCAGAAACACTGATTTTGCCCCTAAATTCCTCTTCAAGTTCTTTGTGCTTGCACTTATAGTTTAAGTATGCTTGATAAAGGGTCATTTTTTGATTCTCCTTTACAGTTGTTTGTCTGTGTGTTCTTTTTCGATGAACTTAACAGTTTTCATATATTCCTTAACAACATTTGGCAAAAATTGGTTTGCTTCTTTTTGTGGACAAATCGTCCAAACGGTGTCTTGGTTTTGAAACATCCCATCAAAAACACATTCGTAGAAATTTATATTGTTTAAAAGTTCTCGCCTTGTCTTTAATTTTTCATAAGGAGTGGTTGTTGAAAGAACAAAAGGGAAGGCAAAGTTTGTTTCTGTTTGAGTGTCTTTGTCTTTCATTGTTGTGTAAAAAATGATCTCAAAAAATGTTTGGTTTTGCATCTCTTGCAAAAGTTCTCTGCACAATTGTGTAAAACCAGGGTGATTATATTTCGACGCACTTCTTAAATCGTGCTCGATGTGTTCTGGTGTTTTTGGCGACAATTTTGCACGACAAGACCACTTTTGTTGGTTTGTTGTTGACATAAATGACAAAAGTTTTTGAATTGTTAATGGGTGCTTGTGTGTGTAGGTAATAAAACCAGAAATTTCGCGGCTTTCTTTGAAATTCTGCGACATTTCCATTAGAAGTTGTGGGCTAGGTGTTCCAGCTTCTCTCATTTTGACTCTGAAATCTTCTTCCAGTAACTCTCGTTGCTCTTTATAGTCTTGATAGGCATCATAAAGTGTCATTTGTTCTCTCCTTGTTTATGTGAGTAATATATCATAGAAAATTTCTGATGTCAATAGGTAAAAAATACTTGATTTTTCTTTTTTTATGTGTTATAATGCCAAAGTCATTGAAGACAAATAATCACTTGCGACGGATTTTGAAAACTGTTGCCTGAAAGTTTATGACCTTTTGAGTTTTATGGTATTTTTTGAATTTGGTCATTTACAAAAAACCATTCGGTTTTGGGTTTGTTTCAAGAGAAAATGTCGTGGGGAAGACTAAAAACAGGAGGGAAAAAGAAAATGTCAGTTATTTCAATGAAACAACTTCTTGAAGCAGGCGTTCACTTTGGTCACCAATCTAGAAAGTGGAACCCTAAGATGAAAGAATACATTTTTACCGCTAGAAATGACATTCACATCGTTAATTTGGAAGTTACATCAGAACAAATCGATAAGGCTTACACTTTTGTAAGAGATATCGTAGCAAGCGGAAAATCAGTTCTCTTTGTTGGAACTAAAAAACAAGCACAAGAAGCAGTTAAGGAAGAAGCAGAAAGATGTGGTATGTTCTATGTGAACACTCGTTGGCTTGGCGGAACTCTTACTAACTTCAAAACTATCAGAAACAGAATCGAAAGACTCAACAAACTTAACCAAATGGAAAAGGTTGGCGAATTTGATTTGCTTCCTAAGAAAGAAGTTGCTCTTTTGAAACAAGAAAGAGATAAACTCGAAAAGAACTTGGGCGGAATCAAAGATATGAGAGAAATTCCAGGTGTTATTTTCGTTGTTGATCCTTCAAATGAAAAAATCTGTGTTCACGAAGCAGGAATCTTGAACATTCCAGTTGTGTCTTTGGTTGACACTAACTGTGATCCTTCAGGCGTTGAAATTGTTATTCCTGGAAACGACGATGCTATTCGTTCAGTTAAGCTTATTGCAAGTGCAATTGCTGATGCTGCTATAGAAGCAAAAGAAGGCGTTTCTATGAAGAAAGATGATGAAGAAACTGCTGAAGAAAAAGTTGACCTTGAAAGTTTGCTTGGCGACTCTAAACCAAGTGTTGAGATGGCAGAAGCAGGCGAAGAAAAAGTTGCTAAAAAACCAAGAAAAAAACCAGTTGCTAAGAAAGAAGAATCTGTTGAAAAGACAGAAGAAACAAAAGTTGAAGAATAATTCACTTAATTTAAATTAATTTTTTAAGGAGAGAAAATTATGAGTTTTACTGCACAAGATGTTGCTAAACTTAGAGCACAAACAGGCGTTGGTATGATGGAATGTAAGAAAGCCCTTACAGATGCTAACGGAGATTTTGAAAAGGCTGTTGTTCTTTTGAGAGAAAGAGGCCTTAAGGCTGTTGACAAAAAGCAAGGAAGAATTGCTTCTGAAGGTTTGGTTGCTTCATATATTCATATGGGCGGAAAAATCGGAGTTTTGGTTGAAGTTAACTGTGAAACAGACTTCGTTGCTAAAAGTGATGATTTCCAAGCTTTGGTTAAGGACATTGCTCTTCACATTGCTGCTGCTGCTCCAAAATATGTTAGAGAAGAAGAAGTTGATGCAACTGAACTTGAAAACGAAAAAGAAATTTTGCGTGCTCAAGCACTCAATGAAGGCAAACCTGCAAACATCGTTGAAAGAATGATTGAAGGCAGAATTAATAAATACTATGAAGAAATTTGCCTTATGAATCAACCATTTGTTAAAGACCCAAGCAAGACAATCAAAGATGTTTTGACTGAAGCAACACTTAAAATTGGTGAAAAGATTTCAATTAGAAGATTTGTTCGTTATGTACTTGGCGAAGGAATGGAAAAGAGAAATGATGACTTGGCAGCTGAAGTTGCAAAACAAATGGCAGGAAAGTAAAACAATCTACAAAGAAGATGTCTGTTTTGACATCTTTTTTTGTTTGAAAAAAATCCTATTGACAAGAATGTCGTTTTTTGGTAAAATGGAAATATAAATGGAGGGGGAATTTATGACTAAAGAGCAAATTTATTCAATAGCCAATGAACTTTTTTCCTTTAGCAGTGCAGAGGTTGATGAATATATCAACAAATATGCAAGAACAGAAAAAGAAATGCAACGCTTGCAAGGAATTTTGCAGGCGGTTGAACCTCATTGTCGAAAGTTTTATGAACAAAGCGATTTAAAACTCAGAAGAAAGGCGGGAGCGGTTGTTTTTTCAACTCTTGACCAAAACAAATATTCCCGAACAGAGACTCCTCTTGGGACACAAAACAGACTTAGTGAACTTTTTAGAGAAACTTCTGCAAAAAGAAACATTAACATTTACAAACTTCTATACACTGGTGTTTTGACTGACGCAAACCTTAAAAATGACAGGGAAAATGGAGTTAAATTTCCTGAACCAACAAGAAATTTTGTTAACATTTATGGTTCATTGAAGAAAACCTTGATGCTGTCTGATGAAGAAACAGAAAGAATTTTTGAAAGATGCACAAGTTTGATTGCAAAAGCATATTCTTACCGTTTTGGTCAAGTTTATGGTGCTATGAGAGATTTGTATATTATTGACGAAATCAATTTTTACAGGGTTTTTAGAACTTCTGCAAATGACAATGAGGTTGTTAACATATTGAAGATTGACCCTTCACTTTTTTGTACATCTGCAGACAAAATTGATGGTGCGTTTAAATATTTGAGATACAAAATAAATGCCATTGCAAAACCAGAAGGGAATGTCTCAAAAGCTGAAGCAAGACTCATTCTCGCAAGGGCTTGGCTCAAAAATAATTCCTCTCTTTTGACTATAAACGCTGAAACTATGATGCGAAAAGAAGGTTTTTTTGCTCGTGAATTCGCCCAAGAAACAGGGCATGAATATACAAAAGAGATTGCCGCACTTTTTGAGGACCCAATTTCTTTGGCAAATATGAACCAAATTCCAGAGAAAAAATTGTATGAAAATGCAGTTGAAAACATAAAGACATTGCAAAGCATTGTCGGAAAAGAGGCTACAGCGAAATATATCCAAGACAATATGATGTTTTTGGCTATGAACAAATACAAATTTGAAAACCTTTTGAACAAAGTGGAACTTCTTGATGCAAAAGAAGATGGATACTTAGACCGCTTTTTGCAACTTGGAAAATCTTTGTTTGGTGCAAGTGTTGAAATTAATGAAGATAAAGTTTTGACAAAACTTAAAAATGCGGGCAAATTGGCAGTTCTTGATGTTGAAAAACTTGACAACAAAGAACTTTTACCAAAATTCTTTGACTTTTTTGTCGGGGAAAATGATGCTAAATTGAAAGAAATTTATGCTCTCATTGAAGAGAAAGAAAGAAGAAACCTCATTGGAGAAAAGGAATTGCGTAGAGACATAAGAGATCTTGGAAAAGAGATTGTTGCAGTTCCTAAACTTGTTCATAGAGAAGATGTTTCAATTGTTAAGAAAAAAGACATTATTTGCAATCTTGCAACAAGAGTTGAACAATTGTTTGAAAGAAGACTTAAACTTGCTGATGTTAATTTCTATCCAAGTGTAAGAGATGAGGAAATTAAAATTAGCTCAAAAATTGAAAATTCATTGAACTTTATCAGAGACACTTATGAGCAAAATCAACATAAAGTTGGCAAAAGAGTTGCAAATGTTGACAAACTTTATGACAGGCTTATGAAATATCTTGGTGAATGTTTCGATGATAAAGAAGCAATTGAAGACCTTTTTATCAAAGAGATTTCAAAACCATTTTTTGAAGAGTTGCAACAGTCATTTGAAGCAGAAAAACACGACCAATTTACCTTCTTTGGAGATAACTATATCATAAAAGGAGTTCATCCGGCACTCGTTAGTCCTATGAATGAATTGTCTGGAAAGGTTTTGAGAGAGAATGGAGATACTGTCAGTTTTGAAAAAAGTTAACAATTCTTAATATTAATTAAAAAAAGACGGGTTTTGCCCGTTTTTTTATTGTGTAAATGATTGCAAAATTATTTTTTTTCAGTTATACTATATCAGTAAAAATGTTTTAAGGAGTTTTTTATGAACGAAATGGTAAATGACATTCTTGCTAGTTGTAAAGAAGATTTGGAAAAAGCATATTCTCACCAACAAAATGAATATCTTGTTATAAGAGCCGGCAGAGCAAATCCACATATTTTAGATAAGGTTATGGTGGAATATTATGGGGTTATGACTCCTATCGTGCAAATGGGAACCGTTACAGTTTCTGAAGCAAGAATCTTGAATATCAACATTTGGGACCAATCTCAAATTAAAAATGTTGTTAAGGCAATTTCTCAAGCTGACATTGGCATCACTCCAACAGATGATGGCAAGACAATTAGACTTGTTTTTCCAATGCTTACAGAAGAAAGAAGAAAGGAAATTGTTAAGTCTGTAAAGAAAATTTGTGAAGAAACAAAAGTTGCAATGAGAAACTGTCGTCGCGATGCACTTGATATGCTCAAAGATTTGAAAAAAGACAGTGCCTTGTCTGAAGATGAATTTGCTGTTGCTGAAAAAGAAGTACAAAAACTTATTGACAAATATACTGCTCTTGCTGATAAAGAAGCGGTTGACAAAGAACAAGAAGTTATGAAAGTTTAACATAAGAACGAAACGAATTTTAGAGGGTTATTTTTGAAAGAATTAAATTTAAAACTGCCAACACATATTGCTTTCATTATGGACGGAAACCGAAGGTGGGCAAGAAGGCGTGGGCTCAATCAGATGCTGGGACATAGACAGGGGGCTGTCGCAATGAAAAATATGGTCAGAACTTTGCTGGACTTTCCGAGCATTAAATTCGCTTCATTTTTTGCTTTCTCAACAGAAAATTGGAACAGAGAACAAAAAGAAATTGACTATATCTTTAAACTCGTCGAAGATTTTCTTGATGACAACAAAGATGCTTTTGAAAAAGACAATGTTAAGGTTGTTATTATGGGTTCGCTTGAGAGATTTCCACAAACACTTAAGGAAAAGTTGTCTTATTATGTTGAAACAACAAAAGAAAACACAGGGCTTGTTGTTAATTTGGCCTTGAACTATGGTGGGCGTGATGACATCGTCAATGCGGCAAACAGGGTAATAAATAAGGGCGAAAAGAAAATCACACTTGAGAGCTTGAAAGAAAATTTATATTCTTCGCCAGCACCAGACATAGATTTCTTGATAAGAACAAGCGGAGAGATGAGAATTTCTAACTTTATGCTTTTTCAACTCGCTTATGCAGAACTTTATTTTACGAAAACTTGTTGGCCTGCGTTCAATAGAAAACAACTTATCAAGGCTTTGAAGGAATATTCAAAGCGAAACAGAACTTTTGGAGGAAATAAATGAAAAAAAGAATATTTACATCAATTGCAATAGTGCTTTCACTCGTGCTGTTGTTTGTGCTTAAAATTTTTGTGAAAGATTGGGGACTCTATTTCTTTGATGCTTTCTTTGGGGTTGTTGCTTGCTTTGCAACATTTGAATTGTCAAGACTTTTGACAAAAATCGGACTTTACAACTATAACGCATTGTCGGTTTATTTTCCATGCCTTTTGGTAGCGGGAAATTTGATTGGTTTACATTTTGTTGAAAAATCTGCTGACCTTTTCTGGGTTCTTTGGACAATCTTGATTAACATTGGTTTGATTGTTCTCATTACACTTGGTGCATTTTTGTGGGGTGTGTTCAACAAAAAAGCTGTTTTGAATGAAATGAATGTTAGAAAAATTCAAAATATGTCAAGAATTATGTTTGCTTTAAAGAAAGCTCTTCATACAATGATTGCTTTCGTTTATCCAGCATTCTTGTTCTTGTTCTTCGTTCTTATCAATCACTTTGATGTGCTTCCATTTGCAAAATTTGAAGGCGTAACTTCAAATATTTCAGTGTTTATTTTGGTGTCTGCTCTTGCAATTCCTATGATCACTGACACATTTGCAATGCTTACAGGAAGTGTTGTTGGTGGCAAGAAACTTTGTCCAAAAATCAGTCCAAACAAAACAATCTCAGGTGCTGTTGGTGGCACTCTTTGGTGTGTGCTTGTTTGTGCTTGTATCTACCTTATTTTCGGGTGCATTGGTTCGTTTAAACCTTTGATGGAAGTGCTCCCAATTTGGGTATATCTCATTATTGTTCTCGTTGGTTCAGTTGTTGCTCAATGTGGTGATTTGTTTGAATCAATTATCAAAAGAAGAGCAGGAGTTTCTGACAGTGGCAAACTTTTGCCAGGACATGGTGGAATGTTGGACCGTATTGACTCTTACATTTTCATTGCACCATTTATCGTGCTTTCATTCTTAATTTTTGCAATTTAAAACTAAAGAACGAAATTGATTTTTAAGGAAAGGAAAATATGACATTTCTCTATATTTTGCTTGCTATCGTAATTCTTTTGTTTATGATTTTAATTCACGAATTTGGACATTACATTGCGGGAAAAATATTAAAATTTAAAATAACCGAATTCGCCATTGGTTTTGGACCGGCTATCTTTTCCAGAAAAAGCAAAAAAACGGGGGAAAAGTTCTCATTGAGAGCTTTTCCTCTTGGTGGTTATTGTGCTTTTGAAGGTGAGGACGACAAGGAAGAAAGTTCTTCTGAAACAGCCTTTAACAATCAAAAACCTTGGAAAAGAATCATTGTGTTTTTGGCAGGAGTTACTGCAAACTTTTTGACTGCCATACTTTTTTCTTGGATTTTGCTCTCAACGGTTGGTTATGATGTTCCTCAAATTGTAAGATTTGATGAAATTAATCATATAAACGCATATCAGGTTGGTGATGTTATAACTCACATTGATGGAAAAGAAATTGATTTTGCTTTTGGTGAAAATTTTGTGCCACTGGTAAATGAACAAAAAGCGGCAGCAAAGGAATATTACAAAGAAAAAGGCATTGATGCAACTGAAAAATATACTTTTGAAATGACTGTAAGGCGTGATGGCGAAAGGGTTAATTTGACCATTACGGTTTATCCTGAAGTTGAAACCTATGAAAAAGATGGTCAGATGCAGGAAAGAACTAATTATTTTATCGGATTAGAATCTGGGGAAGGCGAAACTCCTTGCACAAAGGCATATGTTTATAATGCTTGGGAGGGATTTTGTCGTTCGTTTGAAATGGCTTTTGGGTTTGCTTGGGCAGTGCTAAAAAGCTTGTGGATGCTTATAACATTCCAAATTCCTATCACTGAAATGGGCGGAACAATTGCAACTATTTCAACAATAGCAACTTTTGCATCGCAAAGTTTGTCTTATCTCTTGGTTTTCATTCCTTTAATTGCAGCGAACCTCGCGGTGTTTAACTTGCTGCCATTTCCTGCACTTGACGGGTCGCATGTCCTGTTTACAATCATCGAATGGATAAGAGGAAAGCCAATCAATCGAAAAGTTGAGAACATTATACACACAGTTGGCATTTGCATCTTGTTTGCCTTTGTGATAGTGGTGGACATTTTGCATTTTGTCCTATAAAAATTACTTGACAAATTATGGATTTTTAATTAAAATTGTCTTATGAATTTTGAAGAAGAATTTATAAGAGAGTTTGGTGATAAATATAGAAATTTAACTTTAAAAGAAGTTGTGGTAAAGAAACAAGAAAATCTTTGCACCATAACTTTTTTGTATCCTTCAATTGATGAAGAAATGTCAGATGAACAAAAACAAGAGATTGTCAATTGGATTGCAAAAACTCTCGGTTTGGAGCAAATTGATTTGCGTGTAAAATTTATGCGTGCTTTCGTTGAGGAAAAACTTATTCGTATTGCCATTCAAAACTATTTTAAAAAACACCATAAACTTGTTACGACATATCTGTCAGATTCAAATTTTTCAATTAAAATAACCCCAATTGATGTTTGCGTTGAGGTTGAGACTTCAACCCGTATGGCAAAGTTCTTTTCAGAGCACAGAATTTCTGCTGAACTTGCAAAATTTTTGAAAATTCAATTTCTTGTTGACTTCGTTGTTATTTTGAAAGAAAATTCTGAAATTGTTGATGATGTTGACATAGAAAATGTTGTTATGAAAACTTACAGGCCTCAAACACAACGCTATGCAGTTGAGGTTGTTAAGGAAGTCGTTGGAAAGAATTTTATTCCAAGACCCGAATATATGAACAACATAAGAATGGAAAAGCAGGGGGTTATTGTCGCTGGATATTTGAAGAAAATTGAACGCAAAGAATATGTCAGAAAAACTGGAAAATATGTTGGACAGGCAAGAACTTTCTTTACATTTGAATTGCAAGATGAGAAAGGAAAACTTGAGGGCATTTATTTCAGTGCGAAAAAATATGTTGCTGATGTTGATGCTCTTGAAGAATGTATGTATGTGCTTGTTCAAGGAGATGTGAGAAAAAATCAACTTGGGAAACTTTGTCTTTATGCGGAGAAAATTGCTTTGGCGGCAAAACTGGAATTTGAAGACCTTCCAACAGTTGTTGAAGAAGAAAAGGAGGAAGAAAAGGTGGTTAAGATTGAGAAATTGACAGCGTTGCAACAAGATACAATGTTTGATGATTCAAACAGATATACTGACAAAATTAAGGGAAAAACAATTGTAGTGTTTGACATTGAAACTACAGGGCTTGATTTTGCAACGGACCAAATTATTGAACTTGGTGCTGTAAAAATTGAAAATGGCAACATTGTCGAGAAATTTTCAACTTTTGTCAAACCAACGAAACCAATTCCTGCAGAAGTTGTTGACCTTACGGGAATCACTGAAGATATGGTTGAAGATGCTCCTAGCATCAGAAATGTCATTAAAGAGTTCTATGATTTTACTAGAGGTTGTGTCTTGTGTGGACATAATGTCATTGGTTTTGACATTAAGTTTATAAGGCGAGAGGGCGAAGATTATGGTCTTGAGTTCGACAACGACATTATTGACACAATGAAAGAGGCTCAAGCGTCAAGAAAATTGAAGATTACAAGATTTAATCTTGGCGCTGTTGTCAAGGCTCTTGGACTTGTGCTGGAAGGGGCTCATAGGGCGTGGAATGATGCTTATGCAACTGCACAAGTGCTTTTGAAGTTGAACGAGAATGACTAAAATTGTTTGCAATGTTTTGTTGCTTTGTTATATTTTTTGATTTTTTATTTTAAAATTGAATCCAAATTAAAAGTTAGCATAAATAATTATATGGTAAGAATGAAAGAATGAAAATTTGTCATTCTTTTTTTCTTTTTACCTCTTGAAAAAGGAGTTGTTGTATGTTAAAATTAAGGCGAGGAAGAACGATGAAACTTTTTAGATTGTGTAGCGAAGATGAGATTGATGTAATTAAAACCAATTCAAAGGACCGCGTATATTTTGGCAGTCCTCTTTATCGTTATATGGATTGTTTGACAAGGCGAGATTTAAACTATTATCCTACATTTGAAAATATGTGGGAAGAATATGTTGAAACGGGGTCGATTAAACCTGTTTTGAAAACATTTAAAGATATTCCTAAATGCATCAATTTACAAACATCTAATTGGTCTGAAAAGCAAGAGATTATGAAAAAGTTTTATTATGTTCACGATAGACCGCAGATGCCTCAGATTGTTGAGGATATGATGAAAAACAAAATTGACGATTTTGTCTTTGTTGTTTCAATTAAAGTTGCAGGTTATTTTGACAATCCAATTAAACCTTATGTTTTTTGGCAAGATGCATATTCTGGTCTTCAGAATCAAATTTTAGAGATAGAGTTTGATGACAAACTTGCAACATTTTACAGTGGAACAGGGAATTATTTGACATACTCAATGCCTAATTTTACGATGAGGGAATATGCTTTGCCGATGTATATGCTCAAGAAGGAAAACATTGTGAATGTTTATGAATTTGGAAGCGATAAGGAAAAACAAATGAGAAAAGATTGGGTCGAGAAGTTTTTGGACGATGGCAGAGTTATGTTAAATGATGGCGATAATGCGGAAAAAGAGAAATAAAGACCTCAAAATTTTTAAAACTATTCGATTTTTCTTAAAAATTATTGAAAATTCTTTGAATTTTGTTTGAAATAATCTTGATTTTTGCAGTTAAATGGTTTATAATATTTATATCTTGACAAGAGTGGGCAAATTTTTGCTCACTCTTTGTATTAAGTAAGACTTTTTGGAGGTGCAAATGGCAAAGGTAAAAGAAATTTGCGAAGAAAAATTGAAAGGCATCATTGAAGAACTTGGTTATGAACTTGTTGAAGTTAGTTATGAAAAAGAAAATGGCGGAATGAGTTTAATTTTTACGATTGACAAGGAAGAAGGGGTTACAATTGACGACTGTGAAATTGTCAACAAAAAAATTGACCCAATTATGGACGAACTTAACCCAACAGACGACAAACCTTACACATTGGTTGTAAGTTCTCCAGGGCTTGACAGACCTCTTAAAACAGACAGAGATTTGTCAAGAAGCATTGGAAAGGAAGTTGACCTTAATTTGTATGTTAAACTTGATGGAAAAAAGGCTTTTAGCGGAATCTTGAAGGCATACGATGAAAAAAGTGTAACTTTGCAAACGGAAAAAGAAGATTTGACTTTTGACAGAGAAAAAGTTGCATCAATTAAATTGGTTATTAAATTTTAAGGAGAAAATATAATGGTAAACAAAGATTTTTTTAAGGCATTAGATGAACTTGAGACAGAAAGAAACATTAACAAAGAAACATTTATTCAAACATTGGAAGTTGCACTTACTTCTGCTTACAAAAAAATGTATGGCGAAGCAAAGAGTGCAATGGTTAAACTTAATCCAGAAAAAAACACTATCAAAATTTACTCTTACAAAACTATCGTTGATGAAGTTGTAGATTCTGACAAAGAAATTTCTCTTGCTGATGCAAGACTTATTAAAAAATCTTTCAAACTCGGAGAAATTGTTTCGGTTGAAGAATCAACAAAAGATTTTGGAAGAATTGCTGCTCAAACAGCAAAGCAAGTTGTTATGCAAAAAATCAAAGAAATGGAAAACCATAAAATCTTAAGTGAACTTGCTGAAAAAGAAGATGAACTCTTGACTGCTGTTGTAAAAAGAGTTGATGATGACACTGTTTACTTGCAAATTCCTGGGACAACTACCGAAGGCGTTATGATGAAAAATGACCAAATTCCAAATGACAAGTTTAACATTGGCGACAGAATTAAGGTTTATGTAAAGAAAATCAGAGATTCTTTCAAAGGTCCTCAAATTCAAGTTTCAAGAAGCAATATTGGTTTTGTCAAAAAATTGTTTGAATTGGAAGTTCCTGAAATCGCAAGTGGTGAAGTTGTAATCAAGAATATTGCTCGTGATGCGGGAAGTAGAACAAAGATTTCTGTTTACAGTGAAAGACCTAATGTTGATGCAGTTGGTGCTTGTGTCGGAAACAGGGGAACGAGAATTAACACTATTGTTAATGAACTTAATGGTGAAAAAGTTGATATGGTTGAATATTCTGCAGACCCTCTTGAATATATTGCAAGAGCACTCAGTCCAGCAAAGGTTCTTTCTGTTGAAACTAACGACAGTTTAAATATGTCGCAAGTTATTGTTCCAGACGACAAGTTGTCGCTTGCAATTGGAAAATCTGGACAAAATGTCAGACTTGCTGCAAAACTTACAGGTTGGAAGATTGATGTTAAGCCTGAAAGTTATTTGAAACCTGTTAAACCTCAAACAGAAGAAAGTGATGTAGAATATGAACTTACCGAACTTTCTGATGACAGTTCATTTGATATGGGCGATTTGGAAGAACTTGAACCTGTTGAAATGGAAGAAATGGGTGAGTTCCAAGACCTTGATGATTAATTAATTTAAAGGGGTTTGGTTATGCAAAATAAACCAAAAGAAAAAATCCGAATGTGTGTTGTTTGTCGGGGGCAAAGCGACAAAAAAACACTGCTTCGCGTTGTTAAAAACAAAGAAGGACAAATCTTTGTTGACAAAACAGGAAAGGCAAATGGCAGAGGTGCTTATGTTTGCAAAGAAAAAGATTGTTATGAAAAACTATGCAAGCAAAAAGCATTAAACCGTGCCTTTAAATGTGATGTGGACATTTCGGTTTATCAAAAAATTGGAGAAGAAATTGAATAGATTGAAGGGATTAATTTCAATTGCTAAAAAAGCAGGGTTTGTTGTTATTGGTGCCGAA
>JAGBBH010000071.1 GCA_017938505.1 Clostridia bacterium
GGAAAATTATGGGATTTTTTACAAAAATTTTTGATGCTTTAAAAAAATGTGGTGATTTATAAACAAATTTCCTCTAACTAAAATTAAGCATAACCAACAGACACCCCTCATTAAGGATAAAAAATATGATTAAAGAAAAAGTTTACAAAAATGGCGCAATATTAATTTACAAAAAACGAAAAAGAAAATGCGTTACAGTCACAGCGGGCTTTGTTTTTGGCAAAAACAGAGACAATTATGCAGAACCAATTGCCCATTTTTGCGAACATATGCTTTTTAAAGAAACAGAAAACAAAAACACAGAGCAACTTAAAGATTCTATGCGTGAAACCTTTTCAAAATACAATGGTTTCACAAGTCTTTTTTATACATTCATAGATTTTTGCCGTTCCAAAAAAGCTCTTGTTCCCTGCTTTGAACTTGCGAGTGAAATGTTGCTCAACACAAAATTTTCTGATGAAAATGTTGAAAATGAGAAAGGAGTTATCAAACAAGAACTTGTCAGAAAATCAAACATAGATGAAGCAAAATTGCATAATGCTTGCATCAGAACCATTCGCAATGATTACACAAAATTTACAAGTGTTTTGGGCAATGAAGAAGAAATCAATGCCGTAACCGCAAAAGACCTTAAAAAATTCAGAGATGAAACATTCATCTCTCAAAATTTTGTCATTTCAATCACTGGAGGAATTTCGTTTACAAAGGCCAAAAGGTTTGCAGAAAAACACTTCATAAACAGACTTAAAAGTTCCCCTGCCTATGTCCCAAACAAAGACATTCTTCTACCAATTCAACGAAACGGAAATTTGCTTCTAGAACATTTTGAAAAAGACAAAGCAATGTGTAGCATTGCAATAAAAATCGATAACGAACTTGAAAATCAAAGAACATATCAACATCTTTCCTATTTGTGCAAAATTTCAAACGAATTTTCAGGACGAATGATAAGTTCCTTAAGAGAAAAAGGACTCGTCTATTCCGTGCATATTGGTCACGACACAACTCCAAATATGTGTATGCTCGAAATTTCTTTTGAATGTTCCCCAGAAAATGTAAACAAAATCATTGACCAATTAGGCATTGTTTTGAACGAATATAAAACAATTCCATTTGCAGAAAAGCTTATTGAAAACATAAAATTCAAGGCAAAACTTGCAGAAGACGAACAAACCCCATCACCAATATACCCAGACACAAACACATTCTATCATTATCTTACAAGAGGAAAAGAAAGATTTACAAAAAAATACGCCAAACAAGGCAAGAAAATCTTCGAGAGAACAAAATCTCAAGACCTGCTCGAATTCTGCCAAAAAGTCCTTTCAAAGCCAGAAAATCTTTATGTAACAATTCTTTCAAACGCCCCAAACGAAACATATTACACCTACAAACAAATGCAAGATATTTTAATGCGCTAAAATGCACAAACAAAAAAACACCTCAAATTTTTGAGATGTTTTTTTCTTACGCAAAATCATATTAATAAATTAATGTTTAAATTACTTCAATTCAACAACTGCGCCAGCTTCTTTAAATTTAGCTTCAAATTCTTTAGCTTGAGCAGCAGCAACGTTTTCTTTAACCATTGCAGGAGCGCCATCTACAAGAGCCTTAGCTTCTGAAAGTCCAAGACCTGTAACTTCTCTTACAACTTTGATGACAGCAATTTTGTTTGCGCCAACTTCTTTCAAGAATACGTTAAATTCTGTTTTTTCTTCTGCAGCTGGAGCAGCAGCACCAGCAGCTGGAGCAGCAGCAACTGCAACTGGAGCAGCAGCGCTTACACCAAATTCTTCTTCCAAAGCTTTAACAAGCTCTGAAACTTCAACGATAGTCAATGTTTTGATTTCTTCTACGATAGATTTAATATCAGCCATTTTTAAAATTCTCCTTTATAAATAATTAAAATTATGCAATTTTTTTAAGATTTTTCAGCGAAAAAATTACTTTGTTGCAATTGCATTCAAAGCAACAACAACTCCACGAGCTGGAGCTGAAAGAACTCTGCACAAACTTGAAGCAGTATTGTTCAAAGTTCCAAGAAGTTTTGCAATCAACTCTTCCTTTGATGGGAGTGTTGCAAGAGCTTCGATGTTGGCAGCATCAACGCTAACGCCATTTAAAATTCCAAATTTGATAGCCATTTTCTTAGATTCTTTAACGAAATCACAAGCAATTTTTGCTGGGGCAACTTCGTCATCATATCCAATAGCAACAGCAGTAGTGCCTTCAAAGTAATTTGCAGAACACTCAATACCAAGGTCAGAAAGTGCTTTCAACATCAAGCGATTTTTGTAAACTTTATATTCACAACCGTTTTCGCGGAACTTTTTACGAAGAGCAGTATCTTCAGCAACAGTAATTCCACGGTAGTCAACAAAAGCAATAGTTTTTGCCTTAGAGAATTTTTCTTTAATCTCTTCAACAACAAGTTTCTTTGCCTCTAAATTAGCACTCATTATTCTTACCTCCTTTTAATAAGATTTTGCGTTTAAATATAAAAAATCTCTGTAACCACGGAAAAGTTACAGAGAAAGAAAATCTCAAAATACACTTTTCCTCGGCAAGCACACAAATTTGTGTTTACGCAAAAGCACTTGCGGTCTTCGGAAGACTTTTTACTCGCATATTATAACACCTTTAAAAATGTTTGTCAAGACTTTTTCAACAAATTTCAAAAAATATTTACACAAATTCAACCCCATTTAACAATTTCCAACTAAATTGTAGGACAAAATTCAACACTTCACACATTTAACCACATTTTCCATTTATTCCTTGTATTTTCGGTTGAAAGCCCTCCCCTCATTTTTCGTTTTTCTTACAAAATGCTATAAAAAAGAAAAAGGTTGAAGCAAATCAACCTTTTTCTTTTTATTCAAAAATTAAGAACAATCTTACAATTATCTTGTTCTTGCGACACTTGAAAGTGTGTATGCAAGTCTAATTCCGCAAGCAGAACTCAACCATCTGTTTCTCGTTATTCCCGTCTTTGTAATATATTTGCCATTATTCAATGTTGTCAACTCTCTTGTCCAACAATCGTAATATGATGTATTTGAAACACCTGTCAACATACATACAACATCACTTGCATATGCTTCCAAATCAGGTAAATTTGTCCTAATATCACTCTCTGAAGCTTGAACTATTCCTGACATTGAACTTGTTGATGATGTTACTTTTATATTAGTCGTTCCGCTTGTAAACGAGTCAAAACTATACGATCCAGTGCCATTATATATAAATGAATTTGCCAAAGCTGTATTATTTGCTCTTATTTGACTATGAATATCTGCAGAATCTTTATACGACCAACCTTCTAATGTTGTCCCCGTTTCAATTGGTGCCCAGTCAAGAACCAAATCACTCACGACTTTCTTGTTTGATGAAGCAACACCACGGTTTGTCAACCCCGTCGGATAACTTGTAGAAGAAACATTTAAATCACTCACTCGCCATCGTATTGGATCTACTCTAAACCAATAATAGGTTCCACTTGCGAAACGCTTGCTCCCTGTTGTAACAGTTATAGTTGCCGTCTTTGGTGCTTGAATCCTTGCGTATTGAGTTCCACCATAATTATACACACTTATATTCTTTCCATTTATATACATTGAATAATATGCAGAATTTGATGTGTACCAATTGTTTAATGTGGTGTTAATAGAATCTCCTGCATAAGTTTGAGGATATTGTCCGTCTTCAAAATAGAAATATTTCTTGCTACTATCATATTGCAACAACGCCGAATTGTTACAATATGCAAATACCAATGTAACATATCTTGTCCCAGATGCAGAACTTATTACCGTAAACCCAGATGTAGAAGGATTCGTCCCTGCATTATGTGTTGTATTATAACTTGAAGTGCTATTCCAATAATCCACATATGCCAACTTTGTAGAACCCATTGTAATGTTGCTGATTGTTACAGATTTTGTTGTCAATGCACTTATTGCTGCAGAACTTCCGCCATTTACTGTCGTATATGTTGAAACCCCATTTCCATTGGTGTAGTTCACTCTTGCAC
>JAGBBH010000072.1 GCA_017938505.1 Clostridia bacterium
AATTGCAAGTAATCAATCACAACCAAATCTAAACCATTTTTTCGCTGAAATCTTTTTGCCTTAATTGACATTGATGCAACTGTGTTTTTTGATGTGTCATCAATATACAAACTTCCATTTTCAATTTTTGATGCAATCTTTTTCAATAATTCAGGTTGTTGTCCAAGTGGTGTTGCTTTTTTGATGTCATAGTTATCAACCCCACCAATAAGCGAATACAACCTTTGAATGATTTGATTTTTTGGCATTTCCAAACTGAAAAACAAACAATTCTTTTTCAATTCGTTTGCACAGTGGTTTAACACATTCAATGCAAATGCAGTTTTACCGACACCTGCTCTTGCACCAAGAATAATCAAATCACTTTTCTGTAAACCCCACAATGTTTTGTCCAATACTGGAAAACCTGTTGGCAAACCAAAATCATCATGTTTCCCCATAATTATTTGGTCTATTCTTTCAAGTTCTTTTTTTGAACTCACATCAGCATGTTCAATGTCAAAGTTTACAATTTCACTTTCTTCAAGTTCTACAAGTTCACCCTGAATTGATTTCATGATGTTCAATGAAGAGTCTTTTGTGTTTAATTTTTCATCAAACTGTGTTGCAAGATTTTTCAATTTTCGCAACCTGGTATTTTCTTTCAAAATATCAATAGTTGTTTGATAATTTGAATTGTTTGGCAAAACTTTATCTGCAAGTGCAACAAGTTCTTCCATTTTCAAAGGTGGCGGTGATTGTCTGTCAAGAAGTTCCCACAATGTAACAATGTTGATTTCTTTGCCTGCCCTGAATAACTTTTGCATCAATGTGTAAACAATTTTGTATTCATTGCAGAAGAAGTCATCAACTTTAACTTTTGCCATTATGTCTTCTGTAACAAATGGATTCGCAACATTGTCAACCAACACACATGCCAACATCTCTTTTTCTGCTTGTGCATTGTAAAACTTCTTGTCAGTTTGCATAAGGAACACCCTCCTCTTCATCTTCTACAAAGTCAGGAATATCAAATAAACCCTGCCAACAGTTGTTTATTCCTTTATCAAGAATTGCAAGTGCTTTCTTTTTGCTTTTACCTGCAAATTTCCTTAAATCTCTAACCAACCCATCAAAAGTTGCTTTTGTTCTTACTGCCTTTGAAACACCTTTTGCTTTTCGCATTTGGATAAATTCTCTAAACTTATTTGCAACTTCTTCATCTCTAAAATTTTCACCAATAAAACCTTCAATGTCATCATCTGCCAAGATGATGCTTTTTCTTTTTTTATGTACTTTTTGAAAATCATTATCATTATCATTTTCATTATCATTAGGCTTGTTTTTGGTTGTTTTTAGGTTGTTTTTAGGTTGTTTAGGTTGTTTTTCTTCATCATTTTCATCAAGTTTTTTTGCATTTTTATTTCCTTTTGGAGCACCACCTTTTGAACCATTTTGTCTTGAAGTTTCGCACCTGCGGTCATACTTTTGTGCATCTAAACTCATTTGATTGCTGATGAACATAAATGCCATTTCTGTTGATGCTTCCATGTCTTTGATTTGTTCTTCAACAGGCAAATCTTGTGAAAATCTTAACATTGCATCAATCAATTTTCCTTTTTCAATCAATGACAATTTATCAAAATATCTTAAATATTCGCTATACACCACAAAACTATTTTTCTTCATAAACCACCCCTATTCTGTCAACAAAATCTTCAAGTGGTTTGATGCCTTCTTGCAAGTCATTTATTCTGCTTCTTGCTTCTGCAATAGTTTGTTTTGCATCTTCCAAATCATCAACTGAAAGTGCCAATCTGTAACCTTTATTTTGACTGTTTGAAATGACTGGAAATTTCTTTTTTATGTAAGATATTAAATCTCTTGCAACCCTTTCATTGATGTCTAAATTCATCACAATTTCTTCTTTGGTTGTTGATGTTTTTAACATTGAATAAACTTTGTTCAACCTGTTTCTTGTTGTTTCTGTTAGATCCTGACTTTTAACTGTGTTATACTTTTTCATTCTGCACCTCCACAAAGTCAACTGTTATTGTTCTGTAATAACCCATGTTTAGTGATTGAAGTGTTTGATTTGCAAGTTTAAGTGCTTTTCCATAATCAAAACTTGGTGCAAGTTCTTGGTCTGTCAAAGTGAAAGGAATTTGAATGACTGAACTATTTGGAATGTAACTGTTGCCAGGTTTGTAAAAACCAATTTGTGTTAAACCGCTTTTTCTTGCGGTTAATTCCATGTAAATCTTTACCATTTCACTTCCTCCAGTTTGATTTCAACTCTCTCAACTTCGCTATAAAATTTCTTTGATTTGATTTCAACAACCTGGCAATCATCTTCATAAGCAACACCATTCAAAGCATCTAAAATGATTTTTATGATATTGTCTAAATCAGGTTTTTTGATAGGTCTTTTTGCACCATCTATTGCCTGTTGCTTTTTTAATTTGGTGAAACTTTTTGGAATTTTACAGTAAGCAGAAACAATCAATTTCAATGGAAATTCTTTGCTCCATTTTTTGCCATTTTGCTTCCTGTATGCCTTCCTGACTTCCGCTTCATAATCTCTTGTTGGTTTTGGTGTGAAGGTTTGAACAAAACCATTGATTGTTACTGTTCTTGGTCTTGCTTTTCCTTTTGGTTCACCATATACAATAACAACATCATTTTCTTCCATAATTCCTCCACTGTTCTTCCAAATCTCTTTTATTTGCAGTTTCAATTCCTGCTTTTGCCATTTCATCTAAAATTCCATCAATAAGTTCTGCCATTCTTTTTGTGTCATAAACTTCATTTGATGAACCAATGATGCATTTGACTTCTGCATACAAAGAACCCTGATATTTCAAACCTTTGTTGATAACCACAATGTCTTTGTAATCATTTTTCAAACTTTCAACTGCTTCTTCCTTTATCAACAAGAACTTAACCTGTCCATATTTATGAAGCATTTGGATATACAATTCTTCTTCTGTAATTCCACCCCTTCTTCCGCCATTTTGGTGATATGCAAATTCTGTAAGCAATGCCCACATCAATGCATTTTGGTCTAATGTTCTGTGTCTTTTTTGATAATCAATAGTAATTGAAAGTTCTTTTTCATTCTTTTGCAGGTCATTCATAATTTGCTTAACCGCATATTTTGATTGATTATTCACTGGAAAAGAAATCTCATAGTTGTTGTTATAATCTACTTTTAATTGTGGATTTCCCACTTTAATCTTGCCAATCATCTTTCACCTACCCCTTAAAATATGTCATCTTCATCAGGTGGTGTTTCTTCTTTTTTCTTTTGATATTCAGGTTTGGTTATTGACTGAATAAGTGCTTCAAATAAATCATCACTTAATTGTTCAGGTTCAATGTCTTGTTTTGACTTAATTTTTGCCCATTTTTTAGCATTTTCAAGTGTTATTTCACTATTTGCCAATGCTTCCTGTAATCTTTGTTGTCTTTCTTTTAATTTCTCACCAGTGATTGCAGGTTGCTTTTTTTCTTCTTTTGGTGCAGGTGTGTTTTCAACTTTATTTACTGGAAATACTTGCACTCCCTTTCTGTCAACAATAATCAATTTTGTGATTTCTCTGTTTTCATTGTATTGAATTTCTTTGACTGTATATTTTGCAAAACTGTCTTTTAATTTGTGTTTTTTGCCATCAGCAACTGTTTCTGCTTTTATGTAAATAACAGGAGCAGTGTAAAGTTCTCTACCAATACCAACTTTGAAACATGCTCTTTTGAATGCATCACTTGCTTCACCTTTCTTTTGGTTGCCTTCTTCATCTTCCCTGCTTTCAATGCCACAATCCCATTTCCAAATGAAATCTTTGTCTGCACTTTCTCTTACACCGACACCACAATACATGTTGCCTTTGATTTCTTTGTATTCATTGCACCAGTTGAACACACCAAACACTTCATCAAGTATTGCCATGTCAACCCTTGCAGTTTTATATAATAGTAATAATGCTTTGCCATCTAAAACTTTTTTAACTTTAACTTCAATATCATCTTTTGTTAAAAGTCGTATTTCTTTTTGTTCCATTTTATTGATACCTCCTTTCTAAAATGGCAGTGGTTGTGAACCACCATCTTTCACACATTTTTTGTAATGTTCACAGAACTCACAACATTGACAATAATCCTGGCATTTTCTATCTTCACCCTTCCTGGTTTCAATGTAATCACCACCATTATTGCTTTTGTATTGTTCTGCTTCTTCTTTACTGTCTAACACTCTCAAAGCGGTCTTTCTTCCATTTTTCATAACTGCAAACTTATCACCACTGTTCCATCTGTCTTCTGCTGAACATAATGGCAATTTTGCATCTTCAAGTTGTTCCGCTTCTTTTATTTGTTCAAACTTATCAAAGATAAATTTTTCAATTTCTTCCATGTCTTTGTCTGTAAAAGTGAACTGAACTTTTTGAACAGGAAGTTGTGGATAATTTTTATCAAACTTTGCTTTTGATTTTTGCCAATCTTTCAAAACCAAAATAAACTCTGCTTTTTTTGCTTTGTAACCCAACTTTTGCAACATATAAACATACATTGCACCCTGTTTTTTGTAATCATCAAATTCTTTTAATATGTATTTCCAAACTGATGTTACTTTGTAATCAATAACTGTAAATGAATGCACATTGTATAAATCACTTCTTCCTGACAATGTATAATCACCGATTTTGACTTCAAGTGATTTTTCTTTTAATAGGTGTTTTCCTTCTGTTGAATTTTCCAACACAGAATGCACCGCCGTTCCAAAAATTGCCCAAATCATATCACTGACATCACATTCAATTTCATCATTGTGTCTTCTTAACAACATGATTTCCCTGACTGGTTTTAACAGTGTTGTAACTGAATACCTTTTGTCTTTATATTGATAATCTTTGTCAACCGCATCAACAAATGGTTGTGGCAATTTTAAGTTGTTTGTTATTTTCATACATTCACCTCCAAAACAATTCTTAATTGTCTGTGATAAATGCTTCTTGGTTCTTCAATCACTTCAAGAATAATTGCATCAGTATAATTTTTTGGATCTTCCACAACCTTTGTTATTCTTTTGTTTAGAAGTTTTGAATAAAAGTTAATTTTGTATTTTTTCATTTGATACCTCCATTAAAATACATTTTTTAATTGCTTTTGTTTTTTTGTTTTTTGTTTGCTTCAAAAAACTTTTCAATGATTTTTCTTACCGCAAGACTCTCATTTCCGCCGAACTCTTTTTTTGCATAGTCCACAACCAATGCTTTCAATTCAGGTTCAATTTGTGAACAGATGCTTGGTTTCTTTTTTGTAAGCATTTTCTTCCCTCCTTTAATCAAAAAAATAGGTTCGCCAGTTAAGACGAACCTGAAAAAAAATCTCACTGTCTTATCCTGACAATGAGATTGTAATATATCAACATTATATGTTTGACAGTGAACAAGTTACAACTCAAAACAAAAAAAAGAAAAGTAAAAACTTTTCTTCTTTATGCCATTTCATCAGCTGTTATGGTTTGCACCCCTTGTTCGTCTTTCAAGAAATCTGGAACTTCTTCTGCGTGAATTGTAAAATCAAACAGACTGTCATCATCTTTCTTTTTATCATCTGGAACAACTTGAATTCTTTCAAGCAAACTTTCATAATCAGGCAAATCTTCAAGTTGATTCAAATTAAATCTTTTCAAAAAGTTTTCTGTTGTTCCAAAAAGCAGAGGCTTGCCAACCGCATCTTTTCTTCCCACAACCTCAATGAGGCCTTGGTCAACCAAAATTTGCACAGCATAATCACAATTGTTTACGCCTCTGATTGACTCAATTTCAAGCTTTGTAATTGGTTGTTTATATGCAATAATTGCCATTGTTTCAAGTGCTGCTTTTGTCAACGCCTTTTCCCTTACAGGGTTAAGCACCTCACTGATATAATCTGCATAAGCAGGATTTGAAGCAAGTTGCACTTTGTTTTTGTATGTTATAATATGAATTCCGCAACTGCCAGCATATTCTTTTTTTAATTCTTCCAAGACTTTATCAAGTTCTTTTTCTGTTATGTCCAACTTTTCAAGGATAAACGATTTTTCAATGCCATCGCCAGCAACAAACAAAACAGAAAGAATGATTTCCTTGAGGTCTTTTTTGTTTTCAATTTCCATTTTACACCTCATTTGCTGTAATAATTATATTTGCAAAAGTTCCGCTTTGAATAACTTTCACAGTTTGCAATTTCAAGAGTTCCAAAAGAGCAAGGAATGTGTTGATAAGTTCACTCTTTGTCATGTCTGCTTCAAAAAGTTCTTCAAACTCGAACCTTCTTTTTTCTTTTGCGAAGTTTCTGATTGAAATAATTTTCTCTGCCACAGTGAAGCGGTCTTTCATAATTTTCTTTGGCTGTTCATTTTGAACAGTTTTCTTAAGTTCTTCCCTTGTAAGCAATTTAGCAAAAGCATCAAGCAATTGGTCAAGAACAACATCTTTCATAACAATCTTAACTTTTTCAGTTTCTTTTCCAGGAGCTCTATAAAGTTTGTTAACATCTTCCAATTCTTTCAACTTCTTGCTTGTTGCTTGGAAAAATTCATAGAATTTTTCATATTCAAGAAGTTGCCTACGAAGAAGTTCTTCGTCGCTTTCTGGGTCAACCTCGTCTTGTTCAACAGGCAAGATGCTTCTAGATTTAATTTCAATGAGTGTTGCTGCCATTGTAATAAATTCACTTGCTCTGTCCATATCAACACTTTTTATATCTTGCATATAAACCAAATATTGTTCAGTGATATCGGCAAGTTTAACCGTTGCAATGTCAAGCTTCGATTTTTTTATCAAGTGCAACAAGAGTTCCAACGGCCCTTCAAAGTTGTCAAGTTTAAAACGATAGGCATCAGAAGAACCATCTTCTGCAATTTCACTGCCATCTAATTCTTCTTGAGTTTCAACAAGTTGGTTTTGAATTATATTTTCATCAAGTTCTTCCATTTTGCCCTCCTTTTAAAAGATTAAACACGAGTGATTATAACAAAAAAAAACATCAAACGCAACTAAATTCGCCTTTATGAAGAAAAAAAGGAAGACAATCTCCCTCTTTTTATTTCATCTAATGACAAAGTTTCAAAATAAATCTATTGTATCTTACCATTTTTCAAGAACCTTTTGTGCGGTTTCAAACCAAGACAATTGTTTCAAGTCCTCTTTAAGAACAATTGGAATCTTCTTCAAAAGATTGCCATTTTTTGTTATAACTATCTCCCCTACTGAGCAACCTTTTCTTGCTGGTGCTTTCACAGATTTTACAGTTTCAACTTGAATGTCATATCCAAGAGAATCCCCCTTTTTGACAACTGCAGAAAAACTCTCCTCTGCAAACACATCAACTTCAGTTTGTTTTCCTTTTAAAACCGACAAAGTTGCAATTGGCACATTTTCATCAACCAGTTTTTGACTCTCAAAATTTGCAAAACCATAATTAAATAGCGCAGAGGTTTCATTAAAACGCGTTTTGCTATTTTCTGCACCAACAATCACAGAAATCAAACGCATATCCCCTCTTTTGGCAGAAGCGCCCAAACAACAGCCAGCCTCATTCGTAGAACCCGTTTTTCCGCCATCACAACCTTGATAATATCTAATCAGACGATTTGTGTTAACAAGTTCTGTTTTTCTTCCTGATGGGTGCACAAGTTCATCAATCCAAACGGTGCTATAATTGTGATAAATGTCATATTTTAAAATTTCCTTAAGCAAAATGGCGGTATCCTTTGCCGAAGAATATTGTTCTGGTGCTGGCAGACCGGTGCAATTTGCGTAATGCGTGTCAACCATTCCAAGTTCTTTTGCTTTCTTGTTCATACGGTTGACAAAGGCATTTTCGTTGCCGTTGAAATATTC
>JAGBBH010000073.1 GCA_017938505.1 Clostridia bacterium
AATTTTCTCTTCGCCATCAAGATATATTTTTCCTGATGACGGAGACAGGAGTCCTGCGGTCAAGGATAGAATTGTTGTTTTTCCGCAACCGCTAGGGCCGACCAAAGAGACAAACTGTTCCTTTTTTATGTGAAAGTTTACATCTTTTAAGGCGTGAATTTCATCTTCTCTTGTTTGGTAGAAAAAGTTTACATTTTGAAACTCTAACATTATGTTTTTCATATTTTGTCCTTTTTGCCTGTAAGAGAATGTTCTCTCTTACATTTACATTCTATTTTTCTTGTTTGCTTTTGTTCATTGTTTATAAACAAAAATTTTGGCATACTTTCTTGAATTTGGCTTTTTTTGGCCATAAAATGTTGGCAAAGTTGCAAGGAGGAAAAACGGGTTGTGAATGACGAGGAAATTAAACAAGCGTTATTTAAAAGGGCGGTTGGGTATGAAAGTGATGAGGTGATCGAAGAATATACTTCCGATGAAAATGGAAATCCGATTTTATCTAAAAGAAAAATTACCAAAAAATTCAATCCACCTGATATCGCTGCTTTGAGATTTCTTTTGGAACAGGGGCAAGTTTCTGATGATGAAATTTCAAAGATGACAGACAAACAACTTTTACAAGAAAAAGAAAGGCTTTTGCAACTTTTAAAACAAAAGGAGAAAGATGATGAAAATGCAAATTGTGAAACATCAACTTAAGTGCGATTTTTATGGGTGCAAAAACTTTGCAAAATATGGTTTTAGCACAAAGGGGTTTATTAGACGAGATATCGTCTTTTGTGAGGACTGTATGAAAAAAATGTTTGAATGTTTTTCAAAAATTAGCGTCCCTAAACCTGTTAAATCGCCGTTTAAATTGGCAAAAGCAAAAAAGGAGAAAGTATGAAACAAACTTTAGAAGAAAAAATTGTTAAAGAAACTTTAGAAGATTTTGACAATCGTGTTAGAGAAAGAAAACCTTTTGACAGTCAATGGCAGTTGAATATGAATTTCTATATGGGAAATCAATATTGCGATGTCGGTTATGGTGGATTTGTTAGAGAGGTTGACAGACAGTATTTTTGGCAAGAAAGAGAGGTCTTTAATCATATTGCCCCTATTATTGATATTAGACTTTCTAAACTTTCTAAAATTAAACCAAAGATGATGGTTGTTCCTGCAACAAATGAGGAGCAAGACCTTTATACTGCGAAATTGGGAAAGAAAATTTTGCAATCTGTTTCAAATAAAATGAATTTAGTTGCAAAGATTAATCAGGCAACTAAATGGAGTGAAATTTGTGGAACGAGTTTCTATAAAATTTCTTGGAATTCAAACTTGGGACAAGTTGTTGCAATTGAAGAAGATGGCAAAAAAATCAAAACTGGAGATGTTGATATCTCTGTTTGTAGTCCTTTTGAAATTTATCCAGACTCTTCCACTCACGAAAGTTTGGAGGACTGTCAAAGTCTGATTCACGCAAGGGCTTATTCGGTTGCTCAAATTAAACAAATGTATGGTGTTGATGTTGCAGGTAAAGATGTTAATGTTTATTCGCTTGACGGAGTGTCTTCTTCGCTTGGTGGTTTGGGCATTGGTGGCATTGCAACTAAACTTATTGAAACAAAAAGAAAAAACAGTGCGATTGTCATTGAAAAATATGTTAAACCAACGGAAGAATTTCCTCAAGGAAGAATGATTATTGTTGCAGGAGATAAGCTGGTTTATGATGGAGAACTTCCTTATGCAAATGGTATTGATGGCAAAAGAGATTTTCCTTTTGTAAGACAAATTTGCAATGATGAAGTGGGCAATTTCTGGGGAGTGAGTATGATTAATAGACTTATTCCAATTCAGCGGGCTTATAACGCTGTTAAAAACAGAAAACAAGAATATCTCAACCGATTAACTATGGGGGTTTTGGCTGTTGAGGACGGAAGTGTCGATATTGACAACTTGGAAGAAGAAGGCCTTGCCCCTGGCAAGATTTTGGTTTATAGGCAAGGTGCAAATGCTCCTAAATTTTTGGGTGGTGAACAAGTTCCAACTGAATTTGAAAAAGAAGAAGAAAAATTGCTTCAAGAGTTTTCAACTTTGAGTGGCACAAGTGAAATTGGAAGTATGGAATCTGTTTCTGCAAGTTTGAGTGGAGTTGCTCTTGAACTTTTGATTGATGAAAATGAAACAAGATTGAAGGTTACGACAGACAGTATTAGAGGGGCAATAAAAATCCTTGCAAAGCAAGTTTTGAGGCTTTATAGAGAGTTTGCAACATTTCCTAGACTCGTTAAAATTGTAGGCGAAAATGGAGATTTAGATGCATTCTATTTTAAAGGAAGTGATATTTCTAGTGATGATGTTCAGTTTGATGCCGAAAATGATACTAACGACACGCTTTCACAAAGAAGGAATATGATTTTTAGTCTGCTTGACAAGGGGCTTTTGCAAGACGAGAATGGCAAAATTTCAAATTCTGTAAAAGCAAAAATATTGGAAAATGTTGGTTTTGGAATTTGGGAACATTCTGTTGATTTGGCAGAACTTCATCTCAAAAATGCAGATGCTGAAAATAACAAAATGATTAATGGGCAAATGCAAAAGGTTAAAGAAATTGATGAACATTCAATTCACATTGAACAGCACACTGCATATATGTTGAAAGTTATTTATAGTGGAGATGTTGAAGAAGATGTTGAAAGAATGTTCTTAAAGCATATTCAAATGCACAGAGAAAGTTTGAACAAAGGAGAATGATATGGAAGAAAAAGAAGAAGTTTTAGAGGAACAACCACAAGTTGAAACCGTTTCGACGGACAACAATGACGGCTCCTCTTCTGGCGATGATGTTGCAAGTGAGCAAGAGCAAACAGGTGAAGCAGAAAGGGGCGTTCCCATTGGAAAATTTAAAAATGTAGAAGACTTAGTTGATGCTTATAATCATTTGCAAGCAGAATTTACCAGAAAATGTCAAAGACTTTCAGAACTTGAAAAGAAAGACAAAATGTTGGAAAATGACACTCAAAACAACTTTGAGGAAAATTTTAAAACATTCCTTTTGAACAATCAAGAAGCTTATTCTTATGCGGAAGAAATTAAATCGCGTGTGGAAAATGATGAAAGTCTTAAAAATCAAGAGAACGCTTTTGAAAAAGTGTGGGCGGAAATTGTTTATAAGAAAATTTCCGACCCTCAAAGAGATAAAGATTCTTTTGTTCAAAATTTGGTCTTGAAAGACAAAAATCTAGAAAATTTGATTATTGAAAACTATATGAAACAACTTCAAAAACAAACAACTCCGTATGTTATGACTTCAAATTCTGGCGAAAGGGTAACAAAAACTGTTACCCCTAGACCAGATTCTTTTGAAGAGGCTAAAAAATTGGCTATTGATTTGTTGAATTAGTTTTCATATCACAAAAAGGAGAAAATTTATGGTTACATTATCTAGCGCAGAAAATGTGCTTAAAGATGTTTATTTGGGTGTTATTGCTGACCAAATTAACGCAAAAACAAATCCACTTTTCAGCAAAATTAAAAAATCTTCAAGAAACATTGTTGGTAAAGAAGTTAGAGTTGTTGCTCCAATTGGTATCAATGGTGGAATTATGGCAGGAAGTGAAACAAGTGAGTTGCCAGAAGGTGTTGAAACTCCATATCTCTCATTTGTTGCTCCTCTTAAAAACCTTTATGGTAAATTTGAAATTAGCGATAAAGCAATTAGATGTTCTTCAACAGATGTGAATTCTTTTGTTAACCTTCTTCAAGACGGTATGGATTCACTTCTTAAGGCAAGCGTTTTCAACCTTTCAAGAATGATTTACGGAGATGGCAGTGGTTGCTTGTCAACACTTTCTATTTCTGGGGAAACTATTGCAGTTGACAATGTTGACGCTATTGCGCCTGGAATGTATGTTGACATTTATAACGGTGAAACATTGAAACAAGCCAATGTGTTTGTTAGAGATGTAAACAAAGCAAGCAAAACAATTGCTCTTGCTCAAAGTGCGACAGCGCTCTCTCTTGCAACGGGCGATAAGATTTATGTTCACAACTCAAAAGGGAATGAAATTGTTGGGTTAAAAGGTATTGTTTCTAATGATACTCTTTATGGGGTTGACAGAAGTGCTTATCCTATTATGAATGCAAGAACTTATTCTGCATCTTCTTCAGATGCTTTTGATGAAGATTTTGTTCAAAGGGTTATTGATGACCTTGAAACTGCAGGAACAGTTGTAAACTTTATTAACTGCTCTTATGACTTGAAGCGTGTTTATCAAAAATATATGACACTCTATAAGAAAAACATTGAATATACAACTCTTGAAGATGGTATGAAAGTGTTGACTCATTTTGGAACTCCTATTGTTCCTACAAATCAAGTTGCTGCAGGAGAATGTTATTTCTTGAACACTGACGATTTCACTTTCTATGAACTTGGAGATTGGAAGTGGCTTGAAGATGAAATGGGTAGAGTTTTGAAACAAAATCCAACAAAACCTGCTTTTGCTGCAACATTGGTTAAATATACTGAATTGGTATGCCAAAAGCCTAATGGCGTTGCTTTTGTTAGTGGTATGCCAACAACTGTTTCTGAATAGTTAGAAACATTTTTAAAGGAAAAACTGTATGAAAAGGTTGTTTGAAATTGAAGATGATTGTCTTGATATTGTCAAAAGAATTAAGTCCATAGATAGTGATTATTTTATTATGCGAAATGTAGATAGAAATTGTTTTGAATTGCATTGCAGGTCGCAGGGAAAAAACTCTTATTGTTTGACATTGCCTTATGACTCACTTGATGAGAGATGTGTTTCTTATGTGTTGAAAACAAGAGTGCAAAATGCAGAAGAAGTTTTTGCTGAAATGGAAGCGGAAAATTTAAAATTGCAAAAAAGACAAATCTCTTCAGTTTTAAATGGCTTTGAGGAGATTGTGTATGACAGTTAAAGAAATTTTAAAATTGGTTTGTGAATTCGTCGGGGAAAAAGAACTTTGTGCAAAACTAAAAAGCGAGCAAGAAGGGGATTTTTCCGATAGAGAACTTGAAAAACTTGATTGTATGGTTGATTGTTTCAATTTGGTTAGACAGGAAATTGCAAGTGATTATTTGCCATTTTTGACAAAAGAGGAAATTGACATCAACAACTCTATTTTAGAATTTTCAAGACTTTCAAAAGTGCTTATTAATGTTTATCAAATTAAAAGCAAGTTCGGGATTAGTTTGAGATTTAAACTTTTTCCAAATTTTGTAGAAATCTGTGGTAAGGCAAAATCAATTGTTTACAGTTATTTGCCAGAGGATTTGTCTTTGAATGATGAAGTCGAATTTGAAAACGGACTCACTGCGAGAGTTTATGCCTATGGCATTGCTAGTGAATTTTTGCTGGTTGATGGTTTGAGTGAGGATGCGGAAATTTGGGAAGAACGATTCAAAGAAAGTTTGTTTGTGCTTAGCAGAAAAAGAAGTGAACACATTATGCCTAGAAGGAGTTGGCGTTGATTTTTTATAAGAATAAAAAGTCTCACAAAAAAACTTCTGAAAAAAATTTGATTTTTTCAATTTTTGCAAATGGCATAGTTTCTGATAAGGCAGATTTATCTGCTAAGCCAAATGAATGTAAGAATTGTTTTAATTTGTCGATTGTTGATGGTGTTTTAAAGACTGGGTTGGGTTTTTCTGATATAGAAGTTCCTTCGTCTGAACAAGATTATGAAGCAACACACAGTGTTAATTTTGCATCTAAAATTGACAAAATTTGCGGAATTTGGCTTGATAGATGGTATAATCCAGATATAAACAAATTTGTTTATCAACTTTTAATGACGGACAGTGCAAACAAAATTTGGGGGCTTCCGCTTATTGATGAATATAATATGATTTGGCTTAAAACAAATAAAATGACCAGTGAACCCACTTTTCAATGTGCTTTTAGGTTGAATGATGAGGACACTGCTTTGTTTTTCTCAAATGGTGGAATGATAAGGTTATCTCAAAATTCTGAAGCGTTATATGAAAATGTTCCGGCTATGATTTCTGGTGTTGTTCACTATGATAAATTTTTTGGCATAACAAACGAAGACAGAAATGTTTTGGTATATACTTCCAATCTTGATTTGACCTCTTGGCAAGAAAGCGAAAGTTCTGTGATTGAATTTCTTGATAATAGAGGTGCATTTTGTAAGTTGGTTGCATTCAATGATTATGTATATTTATTCAGAGAAAATGGGATAACAAAAATTTCAATTTATACTGCTAAAAATGATTTTTCGTTCACGCATCTTTATTGTTCTACTTCAAAAATTTATGAAAATTCTGTCTGTGTTTGTGGCGATAAGGTGCTTTTTATGACTAGAGATGGTTTGTATGCATTCAATGGAAATTCTGTTGATAAAGTTGCAGAAGAATATGACAAATTATTTCAAAATCTAGACAATAAAAATTGCTCCAGTGCCTGTCATAAGGGGAAATATTATCTTGCAACTAAGTGCAATTTTTCTGATAATTTGTCCGTTGGTTGTGAGAGTTCGGGGGAATATGTTAATAATGTTCTCTTTGAAATTGATATAGATGATTTTTCTTTAAATTTTTATAGAGGTGTGGACATAAAGGGGTTGCTTTCAATAGACAATCCAATTTTGTGTAAGTTGTGTGCGTGCTTTAACAATTTGCACAAACAAAGAATCGGGCAACTTGAATTTAATGGAAAAACTTTTGAAGATTCAAACTTGAAAGTTTGGGAATCTTTTGTAACGGATTTAGGACATAGAGCAAAACGCAAAAAAATTAAGGAGATTGTTCTTAACACACTGTATGACTGTGAGGTGCAAATTTCTTCTGATGAAGAAACAAAAACTTATATATTTTTAGGAAGTTCTAAGGAACAAAGATTGTCTGTTTCTGTTTATGGAAAAAACTTTCAATTCTCTTTTAAAACGGGACTTGCAGATTGTGAAATTAGCAAACCTATGATTGTTTTTGATGTTGTAAAATGATTGTTAGATTTCAAAATTTAATCAAAAAAATTAATCGCAGAATATTGCAAAATAATGGAGATTATTTTGTTTTTTCAAAAATTTTAAATGAAAAAGCGGAGAAGAAAAATGGAAGTTTGGAATGATATTATAAGCATAGTTGTAAGCAATGGGGTGTTTGCAATTTTGTTTGTTTGGTTGTTTTGTTATCAGTTGAAGGACAGTTCAAAGAGAGAAGCAAAATATCAACAAACAATTGAACAATTGACAAGTCATTTAAAGGTTTTGGAGGAAGTTAAACAGGATTTAACAGACATTAAAGATTTCTTAAAAAACGGAGAAGAATTTGAAGAACTTCTTTAAAAAAATTAAGTCTTATAGTTTTTGGGTGAGTTTGTCAGGGGCAGTGATTGTGTTGCTTAATGCGTTTGGAAATGCCTTTGGGTTTGAAATTGAAAACAAGATTGTCGAAGATTGCATAATGTCTATTGCGAGTGTCTTGGTTGTTTTTGGCATTGTTTCAATGAACGGGAAAGAAAAGGCGAAAAGTGATGAAAATCAAGATAATCTTGAGATAAAAGAGATTGATGGCAACGGCGAAATGATTGAAGATGAATTAGATGTAAAAAGTCCTGATAAAAATGGTAGTAAGCAAGAAAATGTAGATGAATAAACAAACAATTTAATGCATAAATATACAGAAAACCGCATAAAATTTGTGCGGTTTTTTTGTTTTGTATGAAGATGGTTGTGTTCTTTTTGTAGTTGGCTTTATTTTTTAAAACAATTGATGAAAAGTTTTGTTTTTTTTTATTATTTATGATAATATATATTCTATATGTTAGGAGGGGCGAATAATGAAAAAACTTTTATATACGATATTGTCTGTATTGTCCATAATTTATGTTGGTTTTTTGATTGTTAATATTTGCAGAGGAAATAATGAGTTTGGTGCTTTTGAAAAATGGTTTGATTTGATTGTTAATTTTGGAGGAGTCGCGATTATTTTTTGTTTTGCATTGGTCAATTTTGCAGGAAGTCCGCTAAAAATTGCGTTTTTCATTGCATTGATTGTTGCAATTGTCATTTATATTATTGTTTTGGCAGCGCCAGAATTTTTTGCAAATCTTTTTGGTGGTGGAAGTGCAGGAAATGCGTTAAATAATTTGAGTGTTGTTATAGGAAGGTAAAATATGGACAAGTTTATAATTGTTGATGGAAACAGTTTGGCAAATCGTGCATTCTATGCAATGCCTTATCTTACAAATAGAAACAAACAACCATCAGGAGCAGTGTTTGGTTTTGCAAACATTTTAACAAAACTTATTGCAGAGCAAAAACCGAAATATCTTGCGGTTGCGTTTGACCATGCAAGAAAAACCTTCAGAAATGAAATTTTTGCTGATTATAAGGGAACGAGAAAAGAAACTCCAGATGACTTGAGAAGGCAATTCCCGGTGATTAAACAGATGCTTGAAATTATGGGAATTAAAGTGTTTGAGTTTGCTGGAATTGAAGCAGATGATATCATTGGAACTGTTGCAAAACAGTCGGGGCAAAAAAATGTTCTTGTTTCAGGGGATAGAGATTTGTTGCAATTGATTGATGAAAATACCAATGTTTGGTTGACCAAAAAGGGAGTCTCAGACATTGAAGTTTATGATGAAACAGTTCTAAAAGAAAAATTCGGCTTTGCTCCAAGTGGAATTATAGATTTGAAAGCTCTGATGGGAGATAGTTCTGACAACATCCCTGGCGTGGCTGGTGTTGGAGAAAAAACTGCGCTTTCTCTTCTTGATAGTTATGTGGATTTAGACGGGGTTTATCAAAACATTGGGAAAATTAATGGAAAACTGAAAGAAAAACTTATTGCGGACATAGAAAATGCTTATATGTCAAGAACATTGGCAACAATTAAAACAGATTGTGATTTTAAGTTTGATTTGCAAGAGTGTGTATTTGATTTTCCTTTTGGACAACAGGTTAGGAACTTCTTTGAAGATTGGGATTTTAGGGTGCTGATTAAAAGGCAAGAGTTGTATGCTTATGGGGTTGGAGAGAGGCAGGCTGATGCAAAGAAAATTCTTGTTGAAAACTTACAAATGGTTGAAAGTTTAAAAGAAAAGGTTAAGTCTTTTTTTGCCTATGACTTTGCTTCATTGGAATTTTCCGTTGGAAATGGTGAAATTTATTATATTAAAAAGGACATTGATTTGTTTTCTGAAACTGTTGATGTGTCAGATGTTGTAAAACAACTTAAACCTGTTTTTGAAGATGAGAATATTGAGAAAATTACAACCAATTCAAAAGACGATATGAAAATTCTTAAGAAATTTGGTGTTTCTCTGAACAATTTTTTTGATATTGATATTGCTAGATATGTGCTTTTTGCTGGATTGCCAAAAATGCCTGTTCCGTTTGTTTGTGATTATCTTGCAGAGAAAAAAGAACTTGAACAAAAAATGATTGATGCTGGGGTTGAAAAAGTTTATCAGCAAATAGAAATTCCACTTGTTAAAGTTTTGCGAGAAATGGAAGATGAGGGGTTTAAGGTAGATGCTCAAACTCTTGACCAGTTGTCTGAAAAATATGTCAAAGAACTAAATGAGTTGACGGAAAAAATCTTTACTTTGGCGGGGCAAAGTTTTAATTTGAACTCACCAAAACAGGTGGCTGGAATTTTGTTTGAAAAACTGGGACTTGTTTCATATAACAACAAAAAACAATCTACTAGTTTTTCGGTCCTTGATGAAATGAGAGGACAACATGAAATTGTTGATGCAATAATCGAATATAGAAAAGTTAGTAAATTGGTTAGCACTTATATCAATGTTTATAAATCTATCTGTGCAAAAGATGGGGATATTGTTCATACGATTTTTAATCAGACATTGACATCAACTGGGCGTTTGTCTAGTTCTGAACCAAATATGCAAAATATTCCAACAAGAAATGAGGAAGGAAAAAATTTGCGTAAAATCTTTATCTCAAAATATGAAAATGGGCAAATTATTTCTGCGGATTACAGTCAGATTGAACTTAGATTGCTTGCAAATTTGGCTAATGAAACTGGAATGATTGAGGCATATAAAAATGGCGTTGATATTCATACGAAAACGGCAAGTGAAATTTTTAAAGTTCCTGTTGAGAAAGTAACGCAGGAGCAAAGGAGAGATGCGAAAGCTGTCAATTTTGGAATTATTTATGGAATAAGTGATTTTGGCTTGTCGCAAAACATTAAGACCTCTAAAGCAAAGGCAAAGGAATATATTGATAGTTATTTTGATAGATATCCTAAAATTAAAGAGTTTATGGACGCAAATATTAAGTTTGCAAAGGAAAAGGGGTTTGTTAAATCTTATTTTGACAGAATTAGGCATATCCCTGAAATTTCTTCTTCAAACTATAATCTTGTTAAATTTGGTGAAAGGGTTGCAATGAATATGCCGTTACAAGGAACGGCTTCTGATGTTATTAAGTTTGCAATGGTTGAGGTTCAAAAGAAATTGCAAGGAATGAAAAGCCACCTTATTTTGCAGGTTCACGATGAATTGATTGTTGATGCGGTAGAGCAAGAAGTCGAAAAGGTTAAAGAAATTTTAAAAGAAACCATGGAAGGTGTTTGCAAATTTGAGGTGCCATTAACGGTTTCTGTTTCAAATGGCAAAAATCTTTTTGAGTGTAAATAGGTTTTTGGAATTTGTTTTGCTTTTTGATTGACTTATTTTGTGGGATTGGGTAAAATAGAATTGGTATGATGCAGTATAAGAGAAAAATGGGGCTTGATTATGGAAAGTCTAGAATTGGAATTGCGTTCTCTGATTTGACTTGCACAATTGCGAGTGCGGACCATATTTATAAGTGCCAAACAGAAGAAAAAGATTTGCAATATTTGGCGGGTTTAATTAAGGACAGACTTGTTGATTGTGTGGCCTTTGGAATGCCATTTAATGCAGATGGAACAGAAAGCGAGATGTGTCTTGTTGTTAAAGAATTTGCTGAGAAACTGGCAATGCTTACTGGAGTTCAAATTGTTTTTCAGGATGAGAGATATACATCTTTCGAGGCAGAGGAATATTTGAAAGAAGCTCGAATTAAGTGGGAGAAGAGAAAAGAACTTCTTGACAAAATTTCTGCTCAAATTATACTGCAAAACTATCTTGACGAAAATAAAGTCTAAAGGAGAATGGGGTTATGGATAAAAATAAAATGCAAAAAATTGAAGAAGCTGCTGCAAAGGCAAAACAACAAGAAGAAAAACTTGATATTCTTGATGTTTTGCTTGATGAAGACAACAAAGAACCAATTGTTTTGGTTGATGCTGAAGGCAAAAAGTTGTCTTTTGAACAAATTGCGGTAATTCCTTATAATGAAAAGGTTTATTGTGTTTTGAAACCAATTGACAAGATTGACAATGTTGCTGATGATGAAGCGATTGTTTTCTTTGTTGATGAAAAAGAAGGACAAGAACCAGTGTTGCTTGTTGAAACTGATGAAAAAGTGGCAATGGATGTTTTTGAAGAATATTACAATTTGCTTGATGAACAAGAAGGAAAATAATTTTTTAAAGCAGGGAAATTCCCTGTTTTTTCTTTCTTGTTTGAATAATTTTCTAAAAACATAGCAAAATATTATTACAAGGAAAAAGTTCCTTGAAATAGGGAGGTGAAACTATGTTTGGTAGAAAAAAGTCAGCGAGCAAGAACTCTGCTAAAAACTCAAATGCAGAAGCTTCAAGAGAAGCAACTTCTTCAAAGGCATCTGCAAGTAACAAAAAAAGCAGTTCGACAAAATCTTGCAAATAGTTGAGCCTAACCAAAAAAATCCGCTAAATTGTTAGCGGATTTTTTTTTGCTTTATATATGTCGTGAGAGGTGTAGTCTTTATTTGTTTTATTGTTCTAAAAAAGGGATCCAGTCATCAGGAAATGGAACTTCAAGAGTTATTTCTTTATTGTTTTGAAAATGAATGAACGAAATTTTCTTGAGTATAAGAAAAGTGTGAGAATTGTTGTTAAATGGAACTTCCTTGTATTTTGGATTGTAAATTGGGTCATAAAGCAAAGCGTGGTTTTCGCTTGAGGTGTGGACTCTTATTTGATGTGTTCTTCCAGTTTCTAAAATTGCTTTTATAAGAGAGTGTTTGCTGAATTTTTGAATGGTTTCTATGTGTGTAATTGCGGTTTTTCCGTCTGTAGAAACTATTCTTTTCATTTCGTTTATACCGTTGTTGTTGATGGTTAGAATTGGTTTGTTTATGGTTGTTTTAGTCTTATCAAAATGGCCTTCGCAGAGGGCGAAATATTCTTTGCTTGCGAATTTAAAGTTTTTATATGCTAAAAGGTTTTTTGCAATTACTACAATTCCTGCAGTGTCTTTGTCGAGGCGGTTTATAATTCTTAAGATAAAGTTGTTTGATTTTTTCATATACGATACAATGCGACCGCCGAGATTGTCAAAATAGTGAGATTGACTTGGCATACAAGCAAGGTTATGTGGCTTGTTTACAATTAAATAGTCGTTGTCTTCAAAAATTATGTCTAGGGGTATGTCTATTGCCAAAATTTGTGTTGTGTTTGTTGTGGGGTTTGTTGCAACTTGAAGAATGTCTCCATTTCTTATTTTAGTTTTTAGTGTTGCTGGTTTGCCATTCAAGATGAGAAATTCTGATTCTTTTCTTAGTTTGTTGATGTATGTTTCTGAAAAGTTGTTATGCTTTAAAAAGAAATAAATTGATGTTTCTTTTAAATTTTTCAAACTGTCAGATGTAATTTTAAGGTTTTGATATTTTGTTTCGTCTGTTTTCATATTATTAAGTTTAGCACAATAAGAGAGGTTTGTAAAATTTTTTTAATTTATTGTAATTATTTGACAATAAAATTTTTATGTGTTAAAATATGTGCATTAAAAACTATGATGAAAGACTAGTAAGCGACTTAAATTTTTCTTCAGAGAACCCATTTAGGTGAGAGTTGGGTGTAAAATGGTTGCCGAATTCACTTTCTAGTTGCGCCTTGAAGTGGTAGTAGGGGTTGCCGCAGGTATGCGTAAAATGCAGAATGAGGTTTCGTTTGTTTGCGAAACGAAGTTAGGTGGTAACACGATTTGAGTCGTCCTAATAAGTTAGGGCGATTTTTTTATTAAAAGGAGAGGTTATGAAACAAAAACTTGATGAAATCTTGAAAGATGGGTTGATGGCGTTGGAAAATGCAGATGATTTAAAAGCATTAGATGAGATTAGGGTTGAAATTTTTGGAAAGGCTGGAAAATTGACTGCTGTTTTGAGGGGGATGAAAGATGTTGCTCCTGAACAAAGAAAAGAAGTTGGGGCTATGGCGAATGCGGTTAGAGAACAACTTGAGAAAGCTTTATCTGAAAAACTTTGCCAAATTGAAAATGCGCAACTTCTAGCGGAAATGGAAAAAGAAAAGATTGACATAACGCAGCCAAGTAAGGGGACTAAAAAAGGAGCTTTGCATCCATTGACAAAATTTAACAATAAATTTATTGATATTTGCGTTGAAATGGGTTTTACCGTAATTCAGACTCCTGAAGTTGAAACTGACTATTATAACTTTGAAGCGTTGAATGTTCCAAAAAATCACCCTTCAAGAGATATGCAAGATTCTTTTTATATCACGGACTCTATTGTTATGAGAACTCACACATCTCCATCGCAAGTTAGGGCAATGGAAACGATGAAACCTCCTTTCAAGATGGTTTGTCCGGGCAGAGTATATAGAAATGATGATGACAGTTCTCACTCTCCAATTTTCAATCAGTTTGAAGCGTTGGTGATTGATGAAAATGTAAGTCTTAAAGACTTTATGGGAATGATAAAAGAAATGCTTGTAAGGCTTTATGGCAAAGATGTAAAAATGAGAGTTAGACCAGCATTCTTCCCATTTACTGAACCAAGCATTGAAATTGATGCGACTTGTCAAATGTGTGGAGGAAAAGGTTGTTCTTTGTGTAAGGGGACAGGCTTCTCTGAAGTGTTTGGCGGTGGAATTGTTAATCCAAAAATTTTGGAAATGTCTGGCATTGACAGTTCTAAATATGGCGGATTTGCATTTGGCCCAGGAATTGATAGAAGTGTAATGATTACAAATAAAATTCCAAATATCAAATATTTGTTTAGAAATGACCTTAGATTTTTGAAGCAAATGAGATAGTGTGTGTTGTGTAAAGAAAACGATATGTTGTTGTATTATGCTTGCATATTACACTATTGGTTGTGTATTATGCAAAACAAGTAAGGAGAATTAATAATGAAAATTTCTTATAATTGGTTAAAAGATTTTGTAGATTTGAGTGATGTCGAAGTTGATGATGTAGTAAAAAAATTGACATCATCTGGATTTGAGGTTGAAGATGTTTTGTATATGAACGAACATTTGCACGATGTATATGTTGGAAAAATCGTTAAGATTGAAAGGCACCCAGAGGCGGACAGGCTTGTTGTGTGTCAAGTTAGTCTTGGTGATAGAAGTGTTCAGATTATTACTTCTGCAACAAATGTTTTTGAGGGGGCTTATGTGCCAGTTTCGTTAGATGGCGCAAACCTTGCAAACGGTGTTAAAATTAAACCAACAA
>JAGBBH010000074.1 GCA_017938505.1 Clostridia bacterium
AAAAATTAAAAAAAAATAATATAAATATATATATTATTCCAAAATAAAAGACTTTAAATCGTGCAACGCTGATTTTTTAGAAATATTTTTATAGCATTTTCTATCTGAAAAACAGGCACTTTTATTTTAAAAAAAATATTTTCAAAAATAAAAAAAACATTAAATTTTACAAAAAAAACATTAAAAAACAACAAAAAAATCATTTTTTTTAAATAAAAATACCAATTTTTTGAATTTTAAATATTTTTTTTGAAAAAAGTTTCCTTCAAAAAACCTAGTTCAATTTTCTTGTTCGTCAAAACATTTTTCAACATTTCCCTGACACTTTTATCCTCAATTTTTTCATAAGCATTTTTAACTTCAAGCACCCCAATTTCCAAAAGTTCCACATCAAGAAGATATATTTGAGAAAAATCTTTCACATAATCAACCCCAAACCCCGACAAAAATTTATGATGATGAGAACAAAACTTATTATCCCCTCCCATTTTTATCAAAACTTGAGCCAAAATCTCACAATTTTGCAATTCGAGCATATATAACTTCAAAAAACTTTGAGACAATTCTTTTTCATAAACTAAACTTTGGCCATATTGATAAAAAAAATGCATAAAAAGAGAAAAACTCCCTTTAGTTCCACCATATAAATTTTGAACCAACCCCTGGTAATATGAATTAGATAAAAAAAACTTCTCTTTCATATAATTCAATATGAAAAAGAAGTAAATTTTGCTACAACTTATTTTTCTTCATTATACCATTCTGGATATCTTACAAATTCTTTAAAATCCAAACCCTTTATGCCTAAAAATCCAAATTTTAACTTAAAACACGCCAATTTTTGCCTTTTAAACCCAAATTTTTTGTTAATTTCATTTTTTCCATATTTTCCGTCCCCCAAAATCGGATGTCCCAAGAACGCAAGATGAGCCCTAATTTGATGGGTTTTTCCAGTAATCAACCCAACTTCCAACAAGCTTGATTGTTTGCCCGCTTTTATTGTCCTTACTTCAGTCAAAATCTCACTCGCCCCAGAAACTTTATTTTTAAATATTTCCACAAGCGAATTATCTGCATCTTTTTTCAGAAATGCTTTAAAAATCATTTTTTCACAAACAAACTCTCCAACAACTTCGGCCATATACTTCTTTTGAACCTCGTGATTTTTAAACGCAGAAAGCAATCTTTTTTCAACAATTTCATTTTTTGCAAAAACAACCAAACCTTCAGTGTTTCTATCCAATCTATGAACCGCAATCACATTGCCAATCACAGCCTCAAGCCCCTTATCTCCCGCCGTTTCAATTCCAGAATATTTATAAACAACACAACAATCATCATCGTCATAGACCATTTCATATTTTTTTGAAAACATATTGTCTGGATAAAAGACAGTAACCAAATCTCCAACAAACACCATTACATTCTCTTTTGTCGGCTTTGAATTGATTTTTACATCTTTATTTTTCATCATTTTATTAACATCCGCAAAAGAAAAACCATAATCTTGCAATAATGTTACAATTTTTTTGTCATTTTCTACTATTATCTCTTTTTTTATCATATATTTATTATACAATCTCAAATTAAAAATTTCAAGCATTAAAGGAGTTGTTATGGAAACAATTTTAATCCAAGACAGAAAATCAACTTGCATAAAAGGCGCAACAAAAATCATTTCTTCTACAAATAACCAAGCCATCATCGAAATAAACCAAACCCAACTAATTCTCGGAGGCAATAACCTAGAAATCACAAAACTCAATTTGGACGAAAAAGAAGTTTGCTTCTCTGGCGAATTTATATCACTTAAGTTTGCAAATAAACTGGAAAAGAAACCTCTTTTGAAGAGGTTGTTTAAATAATGCTTTTTGAAACACTTTTTCAATATGCTTCTTTTTTATGGTTATTCTTCGGAGGCCTTTGCTCTGGCATCTTCTTCGACATTTCTACATTATTTTTGAAAATATTTAAAAAAAATGCATTTTTTGCCAATTTTTTTGATTTTTTCTCAACACTTTTAACCTTGTTTTTGTTTTTTATTATAAATTTAAAAATTAATTTTGGACAAATAAGATTATTCTCTGTTTTTTCATTTTTCCTTTCATTTGCAATAGAAAGATTTGTTTCAAAGAAATTTATTGCCTTTTACATTTCAAAATGGTATAATAATTTTGATGAGAACAGAAGAAAAAACAAACAAAAAGAAAAGCAGTTATGAGTTGATATCAAAAATTTTGATAGCGATATTAATCGTCGCCATTTTAATTCAAATTGTTGTTATGATTACAATAAAAATAAAAACAGATAACCTAAAAGACAAAAACAATAATCTACCAACAACCCATTCAGCAATTCTTATAGAAGACCCAAATCGTTCAGACATCTAAATCTCATATATAGAAAAACATCTTTTTACAAGATGTTTTTTTAAAATATAAAACCCATAAAATTATTATATACCCCACCAAGAATGGTAGATTCACTCAAAATCGCCAGCAATTTTTCATTTAATGTTATATTGGCAATTTGCAAAATTAAAAAATAACATATTAAGGCAATCCCTAACCCTTTAACAACTCCCCACCCCAACCCAAACAACCTATCAACAACTTTTATAGAGGAAGATTTACAACATTTTCCCAACAAAACCACCATAAAAATTTTCAACAACAATTTTACAAGAAAATAAATTAAAACAAAAGCCACCAGTTCTATCAAAATTCGTGAAAAAACACCGGAAAAAACCTGTCCAAAACTCAAATCTCCCTCAAATTGAACTCCCTGCAACATTTTTGAAACAAAATTGAGAAATCCTCCGCCAACTCCAGATGAAGTTAAATAATCCATAACCATCTGCTTGTCCGAAAACAAACCCTCTACCTTCCCATCTAACAGTTTTTGCAAAGACGCTTTTAACCACACCCCAAAACCTTGTGTTTCATATAATATTCCCGCAACATACTTATATAAAGAAAGCGAAACAATAATACATATAAGAGATGACAAAAACGACAAAGAAGTTTTTGCACCCCCGCGCAAAAAACCAACAAGCCCAAATCCAGCAATAACAACAAAAAACGCAATGTCCACAAAACAATCTTTGACAATTTTAAGCGGTTTTAAAACAGCAACACCACCTATTCCTATTAATTATTTTATTAGACTTCCCTCCATTTTTTTTGTTTTTTTTATATTAATTTGTTTTTTTTGTTATATTTTTGCCATTTTTTTGGGTTTTTTCACATTTTTTATATATTTTTAATATATTTTTCTTGAATTTTTCTTTTTTGTTTTTTATTTAAAAGTTTGCATTGCCCTGTATCACACATAATTTTAAAAACAAAAAAAGCAAGACACAATTGTCTTACTTTAATAATTTTTGCAAGTCAGCACATTTTGACTTATCCATATTTGGAGTATCTTGTAATCTATATTTCAACCCCAACCCCTCATACTTTTTCTTTGCCATATCGTGATAAGGCAACAATTCAATTCTCTCAACATTTTTTAACTCTTGTGAAAACTTTTTGAGTTTTAAGACACTTTTTTCATCATCATTAATACCGGGCACAACAACCTGCCTCAACCACATCTTTTTATCCTTTGCCTGACAAACCTTTAAAAATTTGAAAAAACAGTCAATTTTTAATCCCACAAGCGACTCATAATCTTTCTCATCTATTGCTTTTACATCTAAAATGACTAAATCGCAATAATCAAGAAGCTCTTCATACCCATCACCAACGCCCGAAGTATCTAGACAAGTGTTTATATTTTCCTTTTTGCAGAGTTTAAAAAATTCCGTTGCAAACTCAACCTGCATTAAGGGTTCTCCACCAGAAAGAGTTACACCGCCACCATTTTTAAAATATGGTCTATATTTCAAAACTTTATCAAGCAACTGTTGTGGAGTGTATTTCATTTTCTCATCAGACTTGTTCCACATCTCTGGATTATGACAATATAGACATCGCAAAGGACAGCCTTGTAAAAACACTACAAAGCGAACTCCCGGACCATCTACAAGCCCCATAGATTCAAAACTGGCAATATTACCAAAAACCTCCGCCATCTATCTTGCCTCATGGAAAGTTCTTGAGATTACTTCTTGTTGATGTGCTTTTGACAACTTATTGAAATTCACCGCATAACCCGACACTCTTATCGTAAGATTTGGATATTTCCAAGGATTGTTCATTGCATCAATCAGAAGCTCCCTGTTAAGAACATTTACATTCAAGTGTTGTGCTTTTTGAACAAAATACCCGTCTAAAATGCTAACAAGATTGCACACTCTTGCTTTTTCATCTCCACCAAGTGCTTCTGGAACTACGGAAAATGTGTTTGAAATTCCGTCTTGACAACAACCGCAATATGGAATTTTTGCAACAGAGTTAAGCGAAGCCAATGCCCCCGAACAATCTCTTTCGTGCATTGGATTTACTCCTGGAGCAAAAGGTTCTCCCACCTTTCTTCCGTCTGGGGTTGAGCCCGTCTTTTTGCCATACATAACATTTGATGTAATTGTTAGCAGTGAAAGAGTGTGCTTTGCATCTCTATATAAATTCTGTTTTTTCAAACAACCAAAGAAATGTTCAACAACCTCTACACCAATTTGGTCAACTCTATCATCATCGTTGCCATACTTTGGAAACTCTCCTTCAATTTCAAAATCAACAATTATGCCATTTTCGTTTCTTATTGGTTTTACTTTTGCATATTTAATTGCAGAAAGAGAGTCAACGACAACAGAAAAACCAGCCGCACCAAACGCCATTAACCTTTCAACAACAGTGTCGTGGAGTGCCATTTGTCCTCTTTCATACGCATATTTATCGTGCATAAAATGAATAATATTCATCGCATCAACATAAGTTTTTGCGACCTTTTCCAAGGTGAGTTTATAGTTTTTCAAAACCTTGTCATACGACAAAACTTTTTCTGAGTTTTTTGAAATTCCAGAAACTACCAATGCCTCATTTTTTTCATCTATTCCCCCATTGAGAGAATAAAGCAAAGCTTTTGCCAAGTTGCATCTTGCACCAAAATATTGCATTTGCTTTCCAACTTTCATCGCAGATACACAACAAGCAATTGCATAGTCATTTCCATAAATTTCTCGCATTACATCATCGCCTTCATATTGAATGGCATCAGTTTTAATGGATATTTTTGCACAAAATTTCTTGAAATTGTTTGGCAATTTATCTGACCACAAAACCGTTAAGTTTGGTTCTGGCGAAGGATTTAAGTTGATTAGTGTTTGCAAATATCTGAAAGAGTTTTTTGTTACCAAACTTTTCTTTTCATCCGCCATTCCACCAACACTTTCAGTAACCCAAGTTGGATCGCCAGCAAAAATTTCATCATAATCTGGAGTTCTTAAATGTCTTACAAGTCTGAGTTTGATTACAAATTGGTCAACAAGTTCTTGTGCCTCAATTTCTGTGATTTTTCCATCTTTCAAATCTCTTTCAAGATAAATGTCAAGAAATGTTGAAGTTCTTCCCAAACTCATTGCTGCGCCGTTGTTTTCTTTTACAGATGCCAAATATCCAAAATATAACCATTGGAAGGCTTCCTTTGCATTTTTCGCAGGAACACTTATGTCAAAACCATATTCCTTTGCCATTTCTTTGATTTGCTGTAATGCCTTAATTTGCTCAGAAACCTCTTCTCTCAATCTAATGCTTTCTTCACTTGACACTTCAATTCCAAGAAGGTCCTTTTGTTTTTGAGCAATTAAGAAATCAATTCCATAAAGCGCAACTCTTCTGTAATCACCAATTATTCTGCCTCTGCCATAAGCGTCAGGAAGTCCCGTGATAAGCCCTGCTTTTCTTGCCTTTCTAATTTCAGGAGTGTATGCATCAAAAACTCCGTCATTGTGAGTTTTTCTATATTCAACAAAATGTTTTTTAATTTGCGGATTGAGTTCTCTGTTATATGCTTGCAAAGACTTTTCTGCCATTCTTGTTCCGCCATAAAGATTGACAATCCTTTTGAGAGGTTTGTCTGTTTGCAAACCAACCACAACTTCATTTTGCTTGTCAATATAACCCGGCTTAAAGGTATTAATTCCAGAAACCACATTTGTTTCAACATCTAGAAGACCAACTTTTGCCTCTTTTGCCAAAAGTTTTTCACACTTCTGCCAAACTTTCTTTGTTTTTGAAGAAATTCCTTGCAAGAAAGAATCATCTCCTCTATATTCTTTATAATTGGAAAGAATAAACTCTCTAACATCAATACTTTCTTTCCAAGACTCTCCCTTAAACCCCTTCCAAGCATCAATTGCTACTTTTTTTTCAGTTTCTTTTTCCATATTTTCACCTCAAATCAATATATTTTTTCCTACACCTTTTTTCTTAAACATTTTATTATAAGAATCATATAAAAGTCAAACAAAACAAACTATAGAAAAAATTTGTCAACTCATTTTTTTATCGCATTAATCTCAACTTTAAGACACATTTAAAAATTCTTACATTGATTTTATAATAAAAAAATCTGCCACTGTGCAGATTTTTTTATTTGTTAGTTTTCTCAATTTGTTTTATTCTTCTTCAAATTGACTGTTATAAAGTTCGCTATAAAACCCTTGTTTTTCAAGCAATGTTTTATGGTTGCCACTTTCAATGATATCCCCGTCTTTTAAAACCAAAATTAAGTCCGCATTTTTAATTGTTGAAAGCCTGTGCGCAATTATGAAGGAAGTCCTCCCCTCCATAACTCTGTCCATTGCTTTTTGCAACATAACCTCTGTTCTTGTGTCAACCGAACTTGTCGCCTCATCAAGGATTATCATTGGTCTGTTTGCAATCATTGTTCTTGCAATTGTTATAAGTTGCTTTTGCCCTGCAGACAAATTTACCGCATCATCAACAACTGTGTTGTATCCATTTGGTAATGTTTGAATGAAATGGTCAATCCCAACCTCTTTGCAGGCATTTATCATCTGCTCATCTGAAACATTTTCGTTGTTATATTTTAAGTTTTCTTTAATCGTTCCTTCAAAAAGCCAAGTGTCTTGCAAAACCATTCCGAACAAACTGTGCACAGCTTCTCTTTTCATATCTTTCACAGAAACACCATCAACAACAATATCGCCAGAATTTATTTCATAAAACCGCATCAACAAATTAACAAGAGTTGTTTTTCCTGCTCCAGTTGGTCCTACAATTGCAACCTTTTGCCCAGCCAAAACATTTGCAGAAAACCCTTTTATAATTGTCTTGTGTTTGTCGTAACCAAAAACAACATCTTTAAATTCAACATTCCCATTGACTTGTTCAACAACTACACTTTTTTCTTCTTCGTCTGGCATTTGGTCTGCTTCCAAAAATTCAAAAACTCTCGTGCTCGCAGCCGAAGCAGACTGCAATCTTGTTAGACATTGCGCAATTTGGTTTAATGGATTTGAGAACATTCTTACATAAATCATAAAGGCAGTAATTACACCCATATACTCAACCCCTCTTTGACTTGCAAGAACAGCCCCCACAACACAAACCGCAACATACCCTAAATTTCCAACAAACCCCATAACAGGCATCATAACCCCGGAGATAAATTGAGACTTCCAGCCACTGTTAAAAAGTTTCTTGTTGATTTTAGAGAACTCTTTTTTCGTGTTGTTTTTTGCATTAAAAAGTTGGACAACATTATGTCCTGAATATGCTTCCTCAATGTGAGCATTAAGGTCGCCAATGTTTTTCTGATTTTGGTTGAAATATTTTTGCGATTTACTCATAAAAATCATAGCAAACGCAAAACCAATTATAGTTGTTCCTATGACCGTAAGTGCTAAAATCCATTCTGTAACAAACATCATCACAAGAACGCCTAAAAACATTATCACATTGGAAAACAAATTGCCAACGCTTTCGTTCAAACTCTGCGAAATCGTATCAACATCGTTTGTTACTCGACTTAAAATATCTCCGTGCATATGAGAGTCAAAATAGTTAAGCGGCATTTTGTTTATTTTCTTTGAAATTCCTTGCCTCAAACGCCTGCCAACCCTTTGCGTCATTGTAACTGTTATGAATTCTTGTATATAATGAAAAATTGCACCTAATGCATATATGCTTACGAGAAATATTGCAATTTCCGTAACTGCCCCAGCATCAATTTGTCCCGTAGGTCCAAAAAGACCAATCGTGATAATTTCTGTTATTTCTTTAATTTTGTTTGGACCAATAATTTGGAAGATTACCGCAACCGCACCAATCAAAATTGAAATAAGCAACCAACCCCACTCCTTTTTGCAAAAACGAAGCAGTTTGCCCATTGATTTTTTAAAAGTTCCTTTCTCCATTTTCATTGCAGGAGCCATAGTTTTCCCTCTCATCTTACAACTCCTCCTTTGACAATTGAGATAACGCTATCTCTTGATAAACCGGACAATTTTTGAGCAAGTCTTCGTGCTTGCCAATTCCAACCATTTCGCCATTGTCAAGAACGATGATTTTGTCCGCATCTTTTATGGTTCCAATTCTTTGTGCAACAATAAATTTTGTTACATTTGCCGTATGCTTTTTAAGTGCCGAACGAAGTTTTCTATCTGTCTTATAATCGAGAGCAGAAAAACTGTCATCAAAAATGAAAATCTCTGGTCTTCTTGCAATTGCCCTTGCAATTGAAAGCCTTTGCTTTTGTCCACCAGACACATTTGTTCCTCCTTGAGCAATGGCACTGTCAACACCATCACTCATTCTTGAAACAAAGTTTGATGCTTGTGCAGTGCTTATGGCAGACTTTATCATTTCATCATCAGCATTGTTATCACCAAAATTAACATTGCTTTTAACCGTTCCCGCAAACAACACTCCCCTTTGAGGGACATAACCAATTTTTCTGTTCAACACCTCTGGAGCATAGTTCTTTACATCAACACCATCAACAAGCACCCTTCCATCAGTAACATCATACAGTCTTGGAATAAGATTTATAAGTGTGCTTTTCCCACTTCCTGTCGAACCAATAAACGCAACAGTTTCTCCTGCAAATGCTTCAAAATTTATGTCTTTCAAAATATATTCATCAGCGTCAGGATATTTAAATGAAACATTCTCAAACACCACGCTTGCTTTGCCATCAAAGTTTTCGTCCGCATAACAACCTGGAACAATTGAATTTTTTGTGTCAAGCACAGCATTGATTCTCTTTGCTGAAACAAGGGCTCTTGGAAGCAAAATGAAAATCATAATTAAAAGCATAAAAGCCATAACCACTTGCATTGCGTAAGAAGTGAACACAATCATATTGTCAAAGCCTGCACCGTCTTTAACGATATATGCTCCAATCCAATAGATAGCAAGACTTAAACTTGACATCAAAAGCGACATTCCAGCACCCATAATGGCCATAATTCTGCTTGCAAAAAGATGAGTTTTTGACAATTCAACATTGCACTTTTCAAATTTTTTATCTTGATAATCTTCAGCATTTGATGCTCTAATAACTCTAATTCCTGTAAGATTTTCTCTTGTAACCCTGTTAATATTGTCTGTAAGCGTTTGAATTTTCTTAAATTTTGGAATTGCAAAAACGACAACGAGCAACACAATCAATGTCAACACTGCAATTGTAACACCAGTTGCAAGCGACCATTGCCAACCCTTGCCAACAATCTTTATAATTGCACAAACAGCCAAAATTGGTGCTTTAATGAGGGCTTGCATACCCATTGAAACAACCATTTGCACTTGTGTAACATCATTAGTCGTTCTTGTAATTAAACTTGCTGTAGAAAATTTCTTTATTTCGCTTAAAGAAAAACTTTGAATTTTATCATAAACTTTTCCTCTAATGTTGAAAGAAAGTCTTGAAGCAATGTTTGCAGAAAAAAAACCGACCGTAATGGCACTTGCTAAACTTCCCAATGCACAAAGAAGCATAAATCCACCATTTTTCAGAATGTAATTAACATTTTTTGCCCCTTGAGTAAGTTCACTAGATATGTTTGCCATATATTCTGGCAATCTCAAATCAAGAAAAACTTGCAGGCCTACAAGTCCTACAACAATAACCAAAAAAAGATAGTCTATCCATTTGAGATTTTTTAAAAGTTTAAACATCTTATTCTCCTTAAAAACACAGCTAGCCTTTGTTGACTAGTCAACGGGGATAATTTTAACATATATATGTTTTTGTGTCAACAAAATTGACATTTTCTACAACCTTTTTATTTTATTCCCAGTATAACAAAAAAGACACTCAAACGAGTTGAATGCTTTTTTAATCTTGCCAAATAAACTTTGGATAATTCTCCGAATCCGTCAGAATCCATACATCTTTGTCAAAGTCTAGGTCGTTGTCATATTTCTTGTCTGCCAAAACCTTGCAGTCTTTATGTTGACTGTAAGGGTCTTTCATTTCTTTCACAAACTCACCTTCTGCATTTGTAAAGCAATTTTTCAAACTGCCTCCCAAACTGCCAATAAGAGTGCCATATTTTACCGTTTCACATATTTGAGTTTGCATTGTTGAATAACTGTATCCAAAAACATTTTTAAAATCTATGGTTTCAAAGTCACCAACAAGTCCACCCGCAACTCCCTCGCCAACAAGTTCCAACGCTTGTAGCGAACCTGAAACATAGTTGTTTATCATCCCAGTTTTGCACGAGCCAACAAGTCCACCAATTTTTACATCTAATATTGCCCCTGAAACAGTCATATTAACTTGGTTTGCATTTTGCTCAACTTTTGTAGATTCTTTTTGAAGATTGCCAATTTCTCCGACCATTCCACCAAGAATCAAACTTTCCGCTTCTTGCCCCTGCACTGAAATTGTAGAATTATTTTGATTTTGCCAAATTGTAACCTTTGAATTGTTGTCTTTAACAATTCCAATCAACCCACCAGCAGTCAACCGGCCTCTCGTTTGACCAAATGACATTTGCAATTCATTTTTACAATTCGCAACCTTGCCCTCTTTCATCACTGCAACAAGACCGCCTGCAACAAGGATATCATTTACCTTGAAAGACGCTTTTCCAGAAACAAAACAATTTTCAATTTCTCCAGCATTTTCAACTGCAATCACACCAAAGTTTTCGCAGTTCTTATAATTTTTTTCACTCAACAAAATTTTAAGTTCTGAAATTTTGCCATAATTATTTTTAAACAAACCAACATTTTTGCCATCTTTAAGTGTCAAACCAGAAATAGTGCAACCATTTCCATCAAGTTCGCCATAGAAGTTGCCACCTTTCCAATTTATGCCATCAAGGTCAATGTCGGCTTCAAGAGAAAGTGTTGCATTGTTCGCATTTTTAACAAGCACAACAAACTCTTTTTGATTTTCAATGGTAATCGTCTGAGGCAAAAAGACCATAGAAAACGCAAGCAAAAGCACATTTAAAAACCCAACACTCGACAAAACAATCCAACCTGCTTTAGTTCGTTTATAAGCAGATTTTTTCTTTCTTGCATAAATCAACAAATTGAAAATTGCAATAATTGCAGAATAAACAGTCATTCCAATGATAACTTTCTGACTGAATTGCATATAGACATCTTTTGGAATGAACAAGCACAACGCAAGCAAACCAAGAGCAAAAACGAGAGGAAACATTTCCAAGAACCAGAAAGAATAAGTTTTTGCAGTAAAAACATTCTTCGCCCTGTTTATGTTTTTTTCAATTTTCTTTTGTTCTTCATTTTTATCAAGAACAATTCCTTTCAAATTGTCATTCTTTCTTTCCAGCACAGACAGTCTGATTGAACTTCCCAAAGTCAAGTCAAGGGCCGCAAGTCTTTGAAAAATCTTTTGACTTATATCGACATATTCTTGAAAACTTTGCAAATTGTCAAGTTCTTTCAAATTCTTTTCAAAAGGAAGGAATTGTGCCCTATAATATTCCACACTTCTTCCGGCAGTTTCAAGATTTTCCTTTTCAAACGATAGAAGGATTTGTTTGTTTCTAATCAAAAACTCATTAAGTTTTTCTTTTAGAGATACAACATCTAACCTTTCTTCACTTAATGCCTTTTTATCTCCCTTGTAAAGATTTGACTTGCTTACAAGTTGAGCATATTCTTCCGCTTCTTCCTCGCCCGCAAGAGAAAGCAATGTCTGCCATTCTGGAAATTGCGAAAATTTGACATTTGACAAAATAAGGTCTTGGTCGTTTTTGCAATGAGCCTTAATTTTTATCAATTCCCAATAAAGCGATGCATTTGCTTTGTCGCAGTTTATCGCCAACGACATATATTTTTCTGCTGCTTTAAAGAATGACATTTCCTTGAATTTCTCTGCAATTTTTCTTAGAATAGCAACAAGTTTTTCATCAGTCAAATATGCCAAATAGAAATCCATCTGCTCCTGTGCTTTTTTAAGATCTTTATATGCAAGAGGCAATATGAGATTTATAACCATTTCAACAAAATTTGCTCTTGCATCTTCATTCAAAAATTTTAAAGCATTTTCAAGTTCTTCTTTGTTTTTATAAGACAAAATATCTTCTTCCGTGTTAAAATGTTGCAACAGAAGAAAATAGTTGCTCTCTTCATGCCCTATATCAATTTCCAAAATTTTCTTATAATATTTTGCATCATCACTCTTTTGCGCTAAAGCAAAATAGAAATTAATAAACCTGTCAACATCTTCTGGGTTGAAGCATTTTTCAACCTTTTTAATGAGTTCTTCATTTAAACTTTCAATCGCTTTATTTTCGGCCGCTTTAACAAAATTCTCACGGTTTGGAGTGTTGTAAGATGCCAAACGCAAAAGATATTCATCATAACACACAACGTTGTCAACATTTTGAACAAGTTGTTGCCAGCCATCTACAAAAAATTCTGCGAAATCTTTTGTAGCATAAGTTAAAATTTTATCAATTTTTTCATTATTTTGAAAATTTCCAAGACTTGCAAAAAATTCCTCTTGTGTCCTTATGTTGTTTTCAATCATAAGTTGAGCAAACAAAAACTCTGCATCATTAGGATTGTTTTGAAGATGCTCTTCAACAATTTCTTTTGCTGTTGCAAAATCTTGATTTTTCAACAACAAAAACACCCATTTTAGTTTGTTCTCGTCATTAAGTTGAATATTTTCAACTGTGTAATGTCCAAGATCATTAGGAGAAATCCCTTCAACATTGACATATTCTTTTCTTGTTGGCAGTGCTTGCTCAATTGTTTTCTTTTCCAGCCTTGCTCTTTCTTTGACAGTCTTGTTCATCTCTCTAGAAAGAACGGCAAAAAACTCCTGTTCAAACCCAGCCTCTGACAAATCTATCAAACTTTTACAACCCTTCAATGGTTGAGGCATTTTGCTTACATCAACCTTGTCTGTGTCGCAAACCAAAAGCAAACTTGAAGCAACCTTTTGCTTCTCGGAAATTAAATAGCCATAAGCATCAATCAAACTTTTTCGACTTGCATCTGTAAAAAAGTTTTCTTTTCCAGTTGCAATTACGCAAGCCTTTGATGTTTTGACAGCCTGAAAGACTTCAGCATAATCATCTTTAAAGCGTGCAGAAAAGACATAAGGAACCATTCCCTTCTCTTTACACTTGCTTATGAACATATCTTTTGCTTGCAAAGTCTTTTCGTCTTTTCCAGCATAAGTAAAAATTACATCATACTCTTTTTGATTCTGTGCAACCTTCTCACTCAAGTTGTCAATTGCTTTTGCAATTTCAAGCCTCTCCTCTTTCACCTCTGACGGAGATAGGTCGATTGATTTTTTAAAATCCGCATCTTCTGACAATGAACCAATTTTTGTTCCAAAACAAACTGGATAACTTTTTGTTCCAGCCTTGTTGTTGTAAAATACGATTTTGTTTCTTGCCAATGCTCTAGAGAAATATCCCTCAAAAGAATAAGGATAAAGAAGCAAAAGAGCATTGCTCTCTTGCAATGCTTCATCAAACTTCAATTCTCTCAATTTTTCATAAATTCCAACAATAAGAATCTCTTCTTCTTTTGATGCAGTTTCATTTACATAGAGAGCTCCACAAAAACAACACTTGACCATATTCTGCCCAACAAGTTTATATTGTTTTCCTCCGCAATTATTGCAAATTCTCTCTCTCACACAAACTCCTAACCGTCTTTGTTTTCTTTTTTGTCGAAATTGTTTATTTCTTTGTTATATTTTTCAAATTGCAACAGTTCTTTTGCTGTTACACTTGTA
>JAGBBH010000075.1 GCA_017938505.1 Clostridia bacterium
CAACCAAATTATACCACAAATCGACATTTAACACAAATAAATTTACAATATGTTGCAAAATTTTTTATATGCAATATATGGTGTAATATGCACACATAACACACAAAATGGCGTGTATTATATTATTCCAACATCAATCCACCATCAACAAAAACAGTTTGTCCTGTTATGAATGAAGCCTTTTCGCCGACAAGAAATTCAATTGCATTTGCAACATCTTTTACTTCTCCCAATCTTTTAAGCGGAGTCATTTCAGCAATGTCTAACTTATCTGCTTTGCTTAAATTGTCATTCCTTTTTGTGTCAATAAATCCAGGTGCCACAACATTGCATCTGATATCTAAATTTCCAAGTTCTGTTGCAAGAGATTTGCACAATCCAGAAAGGGCAGACTTTGTTGCAGTGTATATGCTTTCACACGAGCATCCACTTTTTTCAACGAAAGAGCCAACATAAACAATGCTTGCAGGGTTTTTGTTGATGGTAAGTTTAACAAACTCTCTTGTGCATTTTATTGCGGATTTGACATTAACCTCAAAAAGAGCATCAATTTCTTCATTGCTTATGTCAAAAATAAGTTGTCGTTTTTGAGCAATTCCACTTACATAAACCAATGCATCAACGCATTTAAAATCTTTTTTTATTTGTTCAAAGAAGGTTTCAACAGAGTTAGGTTCTAGAAGGTTTAAGTTATAACATTTTGCCTCACAACCAAAACTTTTTAATTTTTCAAGAAATTCTTTATCATCTTCAAGATTGTTTGAATTGTATGTTAACGCTAGATTATATCCACTTTGTGCAAGGTTATAAGCCGTTGCCTTCCCAATTTCACTTGAACCTCCAATTATTATTGCTGTTTTTCTAATCATCTTTACCTCCGAAAATTTCAAATATATTTTATCACAATTTTCAATAAATTTCAACAATATAAACAGTTGTGGGCAATATTGCTTTTTAAAACTCATTGGCCAATCAAAAATTATTTTCGATTTGCTTCTTTTTCTTGACTTAATTTTCTCTATATGCTATATTATAGGGTAAATTTAAGACTATTTGGAGGTCAAAAATGGAAGAAAATTTAAGTAGCGAAGTTGAAATTAGACGACAAAAAATTGAAGAACTTAAAAAAATGGGAGAAATCCCATATAAAGAAAAATTTGACAGAACTTGCACAATTCAAGAAGCAAGAGAAAAAATTGGCGAAAAAGTTAAAATCGCAGGTAGAATTGTGTTTAGAAGAATTATGGGAAAATTCGGATTCTGCCAAATCAGAGATGTTTATGACAAAATTCAAATTTCTGTTGGAAGAAATGAATTCTCTGAAGAAGATTACAATTTCTACAAAAAGATGATTGATATAGGCGACTTTATCGGAGTTGAAGGTGAAGTTTATCAAACTCAAACTGGAGAAGTTACGGTTAAAGCTGAAAAAGTTGTGCTTCTCTCTAAAACTTTAAGACCGCTTCCTGAAAAATTCCACGGAATTGCTGACACTGAAATTAAATATAGACAAAGATATCTTGACCTTATCACAAACGAAGAATCAAGGAAAATTTTCCTTACAAGAAGCAAGGTGGTTTCTTTCATTAGAAGATTTTTGGAAGATAATGGGTTTATTGAAGTTGAAACTCCAATTTTGCAAACAAGTGTTTCGGGGGCAAGTGCAAAACCATTCTTTACACACCACAATGCTCTTGACATTGAATGTAACTTGAGAATAGCAACAGAATGCCACTTAAAACAATGCATTGGGGCAGGAATTGACAGAGTTTTTGAACTTGGAAAAGACTTCAGAAACGAAGGAATTGACCCATCTCACTTGCAAGAATTCACTCAAGTTGAATGGTATGCTTCATATTGGAATTTTGAAGACAACATTAAGTTCTTTAAAGAAATGATTGTTGAACTCTTTAACAAGTGTTTAGGAACAACAAAAATCAATTATCAAGGTAAGGAAATTGACTTCAGTGGCGAATGGCCAAGAATTAACTATGTTGAAACAATGAGAGAACTTCTTGGTTGCGATTTCTTGGCGATTGACAATGTTGATGAATTAAAGAAAATTGTTGTTGATAAAGGCCTTTTTGGTTATGCTGAACTTGAAGAATGTAAAACTGTAAGAACTTTGGTTGACTATATTTACAAGAGAAAGATTCGTGCAGACATTGTTAACCCAACAATTCTTTACAACTATCCAGCATCACTCATTCCTCTTGCAAGAAGAAATGACAAAGACGAAAGAATCATTGATGTATTCCAAGTCGTTGCTGGGGGAGCAGAACTTGTTAAAGCTTATAGCGAACTTGTTGATCCTATCACACAAAGAAAAACACTTGAACTTCAATTGGAAGAAAAACTTGCTGGAGATGAAGAAACAATGGATGTCGATGAAGACTTCCTCTTGGCAATGGAACACGGCATGCCTCCAATTTCTGGGTTAGGTTTTGGAATTGACAGATTTATGCAATTCATCTTTGACTGCGACAACATTCGTGATGTCGTATTGTTCCCAATGATGAGATAAAATCAAAATAAGGGTCCTTGACCCTTTTTTGTTTAAACTTTACGATAAGTAATGAATAATGCAAATGTTGTAAGTTGTTTTAAAAAATGAAAAAGGAGTGAGTAATGAAAAAAATTTTAAGCAAATTCGACACAATGTTTAAAAATCCCACTTGCGAACTTCATTACAAAACTCCATTTCAACTTCTTGTGGCAGTCATTTTGTCCGCACAATGCACAGATAAGCGTGTCAATCTTGTTACTGATGAACTTTTTAAGACACACAACAAACCAGAAGACTTTGTTTTAATTCCGCTTGATGAACTAGAAGAAAAAATTCATTCCTGCGGATTTTACCGAAATAAGGCTAAAGCGATTAAAAGTACAAGTTTAGACATTGTTGAACGCTTTGATGGCAAAGTCCCTTCAAATTTTGATGATTTAACATCTTTGGCAGGGGTTGGAAGAAAAACTGCAAATGTCATCATTGCAGAAGCATTTAAGGGCGATGCCTTGGCAGTTGACACTCATGTTTTAAGGGTTTCAAATCGTTTAGGTTTGGTTGACACTAAAGACCCAAACAAATGTGAAGACAAACTAAAAAAAATCTTTCCGAAAAAGAGTTGGTCAAAATTGCACTATCAAATGGTACTATTTGGAAGATATCATTGCAAAGCAATTAAGCCACAATGTAAAGAGTGCTTGTTTGCAGACATTTGCAAATGGACAAAAACGAACAACAAAAAGAAATAAATTCAAAAAATAATTTCAAAATATATAGTGCTTAAAAGTCGATAATATAAGGAGAAAAATATGTTTCTTGATAGAGTTAAAATCACGATAAAAGCTGGAAATGGTGGAAAAGGTTCTACTTCTTTTTTGCGTAATGCGCAAACCGCCAATGGTGGCCCAGATGGTGGCGATGGAGGTAAAGGTGGAGATGTCGTTTTTAAGGCAACAAATGACTTAAACACACTTTACTCCTTCAGATTTAAGAAAAAATTTGTTGCACAAAACGGAGAAGATGGTCATCAAAAGAATCAAACAGGAAAAAGTGGGAAAGATGAGATTATTCTTGTGCCAACAGGCACTGTTTTAATCAATCCAAAAACAGACAAAATCATTGCAGACCTGAATGAAGACGGTGCAAAGTTTGTAGCTGTTAAGGGCGGTCTTGGCGGACACGGGAATGCATATTTTAAGTCGTCTGTAAAACAAGCTCCATCATTTTCTCAGGCTGGTGAAGTTGTTTCACCAAAAGAGGTTATTTTGGAACTCAAAACAATTGCTGATGTTGGACTTGTTGGATTTCCTAATGTTGGGAAATCCACTTTGCTTTCAGTGATTTCAAATGCTAACCCTAAAATTGCAAATTATCCTTTCACAACAATATATCCAAATTTGGGCGTGTGCGAGGTTTTAGGCGAAACTTTTGTGGTTGCTGACATTCCTGGACTCATTGAAGGTGCAAGCGAGGGCGCAGGTCTTGGCCACTATTTCTTGAAACATGTCGAAAGAGTGAGATTGATTGTTCATCTGATTGACATTTCAGAATGTGAGGGCAGGGTCGCAACAGAAGATTTTAAAGTTATAAACAATGAACTTAAAAACTATAATGCCAACCTTGAAAATACAAAACAAATCGTTGTTTTCTCAAAATGTGATTTGCTTGAAAAAGACGAATTACAAGAAAAAATTGACAAATTTGTTAAATTGCATAAAATTGATGAATATATTTGCCTTTCCTCTTACACTAGAGAAGGTGTGGAAATTCTGAAAAAGAAAATTTTGGAAAATTTGAAAAGGATTCCTAAAAAACCAGCACTTCAAGTCGAAGAATTTGACTTTGACAAGAAAGACTTTTCAACCATTGAAATTAGCAGGGCAGATGATGGAAGTTTCATTGTATCTGGTGGAAGAATTGAAAATTTGTCAAGGGGGGTTGTTATTTCTGATGAACTTTCTTTTGCTTATTTTCAAAACAGACTTAAAGAAATGGGCGTGATTGACATGCTCAAAGAAAGAGGTATGAAAGAAGGCGACACCGTTATAATTAAAGACATCACATTTGAATATGTAGAATAAGTTTGTTTTGTAGATTTTGTGTAGTATGCTATTGCATAACACACTATATATAGTGTTACTACTCAAGGCAAAAATAATACAGAAAAAGTTTAGAACATCTTTTAAGGAGAATAAAAATTATGATTACACCAAAACAAAGAGCCTTTTTAAGAGGGCTTGGAAATGCACTTGAACCATTGGCACAGGTAGGCAAAGAAGGTCTTTCAGAGAATTCTGTTGAGGGGATTAACCTTCTTTTGGAAGCAAGAGAACTTGTAAAAATCAAGGTTCTCAAAAACAATGATGATGGTTCTAGAGTTGTTGCAGAAGAACTTGCAAAACTCACACATTCAGACATTGTTCAAGTGATTGGAAACATTGTGATTTTATATAAAAAATCTACAAGAAAAAACTTCAAACACATTCAGCTTCCATAAAATGTAGGGCAAATATGCAACGAGTTGTGAGACAAATGCCGAGTTTATTGTCATTTAAAGAGAGCAATGTGTATTTGACTTTGCAAAAAATCTTTTTGTTTGAGTGTATTTTTCTCACAAAACTTCGCTATCCGATTTAGTGTTGAAATAAGGATTAAATTGAGATATAATTGCAAAAACAACAAGAATAGATGCAATTATACAATAGTAAAGACTTGCACGAACAAACAAACCGCTTAAAATGAGAACAAAAGACGAAAACAAATAACTTTTCGTTCTTTTTTTATTAAAAGAATAGGCAACAAAATCTTTGAAAACCATTCTTTTTTCCTTGCTGTAACAGTGCGTCATTTCTGGAAAACAATCATAGAATTTATAAAGTCTTCGGAAGGTTTCATATTGGTCAAACAACAAATATTTTTCTTTGAAATTTAGCACAAATGAAGAAAGTTGCTTGTCTGCAATTTGTTTACAACAAATCACAACCTTTGTTGCATTTTCGTGCTTAATTTTTTTGTATATTTCCATAAAACTTGCAATATCAAGACCATTAAAACTTGAATGAAAATATAATATTGTTTTGGCATCATTTTCAGGATAAGTGATTGTTATATAATTCTCTTTCTTTTCAATTTGCTTGTGTTTTTTCTGGGCTAATTTTTCTAAAAAGTCGATTGCATTGTCGCTAGTTGCTAAAGATAAAAACATATTTTCAGCATCTTCCTTTTCTTTTAAAGATAACATTGCCTTGTGATGTTTTTTTCTTGAAAACATAAACATAGAAAAATAAATGATTCCTGTGGCAAGAAGTGCAACAATGACTGCACTAGACAAGCTTTTTAAAAAATATCTTGTCCAAACAAACATTAAAAGAAATATAAGCGAAAACTTTAATAATTCTTGAAAAATAAACTTTGCTTTTCTCATAGTTTAATGTTTGACAAAAATGTCGAGATATATACAATTTTTCATAATTGACACTCAGTTCAGGGGGTTATGGTTCGTTTTTCCCTTATGGCAAAAAGTTTTAAAAAGAATTTCCAATTTTTCTGTTGACAAAATCATTTATTGCTGTTAAAATTTAGATATGATAGATATAAAGGAACTTGCAACGGTTTTGCAAGAAAATAAAATTAAAAATGTTTCAGTTTACAACCTTTCAACAGAAATAGATGAAAAGTTTGTCATTTTATCTACTTCAAACAAAATTGTTGACAGTAAAAAGGTTGCAGATATTATTGCCGAAAAATATGCTTATGAAGGCAAAATTGAAGGTTATTTCAAAGGCGAATGGATTGTGTTTGACTTTCCTCAAATAACTTTGCACATATTCTTGCAAAAGATTAGGGATAAATATAATCTCGACAAACTCTATAAACCTAAGAAAATTTCAATTTAAGTTGCTCATTGTTAACAAAAAAATTATAAGTTTTTGAAAAAACAAAGTGATTTTGCTTTGTTTTTTTTCTTATTTAGGTTATACTTAATTTAATTATTGAGAAATTTGCCATTCCTTTGCTTGATTTCCCTGCAAAGTTCTTATAATTAATCTACTTTTTTTTGGTGAACTTATGATGGAAATTTGTTTTGTTTGCACTGGAAACACTTGTCGTTCTGTTATGGCGGAAAGAATTGCAAAAAAAATGGCAAAACAGAAAAAAATTACTGATTTAAAATTTTCCTCTGCCGGCATCTATGCCAAAGGCGAAAACATAACAGAATATGCATCGAAAGCATTAAGTCAACTTGGTTATGATGGAAGAAACAGAAAAAGCGTTAAATTGAAAAAAATTAAACCATCAACAATTTATGTTGCTGTTACTGATGACCACAAAAATTTCATTAATTCAAAAAAAGTTATAAGTTTTGACGAGTTGGCAGGGCGTGTCGTTGACCCATTTGGACAAACTTTTGAAATTTATGAGAAAACCGCTAAGCAAATTGAACACAATGTTGAACTTTTACTTGAAAAAATCAAAAACTTGAGAGGTGTGTAATGATTATTATGGCAAGCGACCACAGGGGATATCTATTGAAAGAAGAACTTAAAACTTTCTTCAATCAGGAAAACATTATCACTATTGATGTTGGGGCTTACAGCAAAGAACCAGTTGATTATCCAGACTTTGCTAGGCTTGGTATAGATAAAATCCTTGAAAACAAAAAGAATGTTGGTATTTTTATTTGTGGTTCCGGAATTGGAATGAGCTTGGCGGCAAACAGAAATCCAAAAATTCGTGCTGCATTGTGCTTGAATGAAAAGATGGCTGCTCTTGCAAGAAAAGACAATGATGCAAATGTTCTTTGTTTAGGGGCTAATTTTGTTAAAAAGAAAAAAGCAATTAACATCGTTAAAGTGTTTTTAACGACTTCATTTGAAGGTGGCAGACACGCAAGAAGAGTTAAGAAAATTTCAGGGGAGGGAAAATGATAAACATAATTGTTCCAATCACCGATAATGTAGAGGAGTTTTGCCAATTCATTTCAAACATAACAGAAAGAAATGAAAAAGGCATAAAGTTTTATGTTGGCATTTCTAAAAAACTTTTTGCAAACTTCAATATAAAGGCAAAAAACATTGAAACCATTGTTTTTTCAGATAAAAGCAATGTAGAACAAATCATCAATTCTTTGCACAGTTGCAAGTTGAAAAAAGGCAAGCTTCTCGTTGTTCGCAGACCTTTGACTGATGAGGAATTTGACAAACTTACAACTTCTGAAAAAGACATTGCCGTGCTTAAGAAAAAAAGAAGGTCTTTTGCAACAAAACTTCGACATTTCATTCAATCTATCATAAAAAGATTCTTTTCATTCACTTATTTTGATGACATTTCAGCAATTTGCTATAAAGAAAACCTGTTCGATTTGCTTTCAGTGTGCTCAAACCTTTCAACTGCAACAAGAATAAATCGATATGTTGGTCTTGAAATTGAAGAAATCAATGTTGAAACAAAACCAGTTAAAAAGATTTACAACAAAACAAAAAATATTTTCAACTTCTTGTTGGGGACATTCATTCTTCTTGGAAGCATTGCTGGGGTTGTGTGCATAAGCATTTTCTGTAAGATTAATGTTTTGATATCGTTGATGTTTATTCTTTGGATTTTTGTTGCACTTTGCATTTGGCTTGGTTGCTTGTTAAACTTTGCTCGAACCATTGCTGTTGGAAAACTGCATTGGGGTAAAGCAGAAAAAGTAAGTTGACTTGATAAGTTTAGGCTTTACGATATATAAAATAACAAATTAAAAAGGAGAAAAATTATGAAAAAAATTAAACTTGGAATTAACGGATTTGGAAGAATTGGCAGACTTGTTTTGCGAATTGTTTCAAAAAGAGATGATGTTGAGGTTGTGGCGATTAATGACCCTTTCTTGACAGTTGATTATGCAAAATATTTGCTCGAACACGATTCAATTCACGGACATTTTGACGGACAAGTTAAGGTTAAAGACGGTATGCTTGTTGTTGGCAGAACAAAAATCTCATTCTATCAAGAAATGAATCCAGAACAAATTCCTTGGGCTCAAAATGACATTGATGTTGTTGTTGAATGTACGGGAAAATTCACTTCTGCTGAAAAGGCAGAAGCTCACCTCAAAGCAGGGGCAAAGAAAGTTGTTATATCTGCTCCAGGAAAAAATATGCCTATGTTTGTTATGGGGGTTAACAATGACAAATATACAAGCGATATGAAGATTGTTTCAAACGCTTCTTGCACCACAAACTGTCTTGCTCCTCTTGCAAAAATTATTAACGATAATTTTGGCATTGAATCTGGTCTTATGAGCACAGTTCACTCTACAACTGCAACACAACTTACAGTTGACGGTCCAAGCAAAAAAGATTGGAGAGGCGGTCGTGCTGCAAGTTATAACATCATTCCTTCTTCAACAGGTGCAGCTAAAGCTGTTGGTGAAGTTATTCCAGAACTTAAGGGCAAACTTACAGGAATGAGTTATCGTGTGCCAACTCTTGATGTTTCTGTTGTTGAACTTACTTGCAATTTGAAAAAACCTACAACTTATGAAAAAATCGTTGCTTGCATTAAAAAAGCCAGCAAAAACGAAATGGCAGGAATTATTGGTTGGACTGATGAACCTGTCGTTTCAAGCGATTTTATTGGCGATTCTAGGGCGTGCATATTTGATGTTACAGCAGGCATTATGCTTACACCAACATTTGTTAAACTTATTGCTTGGTATGACAATGAATGGGGATATTCAAATATGCTTGTTGACCTTTGTGCTTACATTTCTAAAAAATAATTTTGCGTGAATTTAAAATTTTTAAAATCATATTTCGACAAGAGGATAAAAAATGAAAAGTGTCATAAATAAAAATTTAATTGAGGGATTGAATGAAAGCGATAATCAAGAGTTTTTAAACAGAGTCAAAGACCTTGTTTTTGCTCTTGTTTCAAGTGCGGTTGAAGACATTTCCGAAAAATCACCATTTGTCAGAGTTGATAAATGCATTTTAATTCCTGCAAATGAACTCTATTTGGGAGCATTCTCTCAAATGTCAGAATATGATTTCTTCTTAGGCATTGAAAACACGCAAATTGAACACAACTCAAAACTTAAGAAAAACTATTTCAAATATATTTGGCGAGAATTTCGTGCTTCTTGGAGATTGGGTAAAAAGAAATATAAAAAACAAAAGCAGGCAAAAATTGAAATGCCAGCGATTGACAAATATAAAATCAGTGATTTTAGACACGATCTTGTTATGAAAATGGCAGACAGAGTCAGCGAGTCTTCATTGATATTTGAACAACAGAGAAGAATTTCTTTGATTGGAAACGAGGACTTTGGAACTAATGTTAAAATAAACATATATATTTGCTGTTATGATTCACAAAACAGAGTCTTCAAACTCTTCAATGAACGAAAGAACAAGTTTTTTGATGTTAATTTTGGAAAAAGGTTTGAATATTTGGACTTGAAAATTCAAACCTCGGGTCAAATGTATGTAAATATGGTCAAAATCTTCAATGCGTTATATGCAAAACGATATAACAAAATTCCTAATCAAATCTTGGTTGAAAGTCTGATTTTTTGCTGTCCAAATCTCCTTTTTGACAAAAAAGATGTTTATAAAACCTTCATAAATGTTGCAAATTATATCAGATTGTGTCCACCAAAAAGCATTGCTTCAATTTGTGATGCTAGCAAAACAATTTTTGACGAACCTCTGATTTACGCGACCAACAGTCAAGTGGAATATAGCAAAATCATTTCACTGCTTGATGACTTTAAATATTAATTCATTTAAAAAAAATGCTCGATTTGAGAGCATTTTTTTGTTTAGTGTCTTCTGTGATAATATGCATAAAATCATCAGTTTTGCACAACCTATAAACAGGAGGGGAAGAAACGAATGAAAGAATTATATATGCTTTTTGGTTTTGGTGCTGGCCTTGTTGCAGGGGCATTGCTATATAAACACTCTCAAGAAGCCAAACAACTTGTAAACAAGGGTGAAAAGGCAGTCAAACAAGAAATGGAAAACATTAAAGAACTTGTAAAACCCGCTAAAAACAAACCTCAAAACCAAAACAAAGAATAATTTGTTTTAATAAGAAAAAACCACCGTAACTTGTGGTTTTTTTTGTTTTTTATTATGAAATTTTCTTTGATTTAGTCTTTTTCACTGCTCTTGCTTTTGAACCACAACCTGAACATTCTACTTGTGCTTCTGCAATCAAAAGCCCACAATATGGGCAATGAGTTTTTTCAATTTCTTTTCTTTCCTTTTCTTTTTCTTGAAGCGATTTCTTTTCTGCATCTTTTTTGGAAATTTTATACAACACATAAAACAACACAAATACTGATGCTATTGCTGTTCCTCCAATAGAGGTAAGGGTAATTCCAATGTTTCTGCTCTTGATTGCCACAAGATATTCGCCATCTTTTGAAAGTGGCATATTTTTATAGTCCATCGGAATACTGTCTGTGTTTTGGTTGATAGGATGGCTGTTAACTGCCAACCAAATGTCATCACCAATATGCATTTGGAAAACTTCATCACGAGTGTAAACCGAGAATGAATATCCATCTACCGTGTAACCATATCCTGAAAATTCGTAGGTAATATAATATCTATCACAGTTTTCATTGTAGAAATAATCTGTAATCGTTCCTAAAACTTGATATTCATAATGAGTTTCTGCATAGGATATCATATTTTGATAGTATCTATAGTCCTCTTTAATTTTGGTGAGGTCGCCACCCATTGCAGACATATAAACGATGCCAATAAACAAACAAAAGAATCCGCCAACCATTAGAAGTCCCATCAATGTTGACAACCAAGAGAACCTTGTTGGGATTGAATA
>JAGBBH010000006.1 GCA_017938505.1 Clostridia bacterium
AACCTCAGTTTTTTTGTTGCGGTGAGACTGCAAAACTTTCGTTTTGCCTGATGCTCCGCATCAGAGAACCCACACCCGCGTGTGGTTTGAATGCAACCAATTCAAAAATCAAATTACAATTTTACTTTGCATTCAACATCGCATTTGCTCCCAGAGCAAGCGATAAGCAAGTCCCACCGCCCGCACCACTGAAACTGAGGCAACCTCAGTTTTTTTTGTTGCCTTTTTCTTTCTTCCCTATTGAAATTCACTTAAAATTATGGTAAGATATTTCCATAAGGAGCAGATATGAAAGTGGTGTTTTATATATACACCACTTTCATATTTTGTCAATCCAATTTTCAATTTTAAGCAAAATGTCTGTAATAAACATTTCAATAGCCTTCAAAAAATCAAATTGGGTCTTGAAATATGTTGTTTTGTGTGATATAATCAAAAAAAGGAGCAAATATGAAAGGAGTTATTTCAACAACCACTTGCAATTTTATGATAAATGACAAACATATCACGCGACAAATCTATGTTCAAGGTTTTCTCGGAATAAACGGTATTGGCGAATTTAGAGACCCAGATTCATACAAACTTTTTGTTGCAAATGAAAATGGAAAAGAAGGTCTTTATCAACTCTCGCCAGAAGGCTTGAAAGAAATTTTACCTTGCATCTTTGACAGAATTTCTGGTGGCCTTTTAGGGAGAGAAACTTATATTGAAGCCGAAAGACAGGTTGGAAACTTTATGTACACCGACTTCTACCCTTTTAACCGTTTCAAAAACGAGTTGGGTGAACCTCGTCTTTTAAATGTAACAAACTATTGCGACTTGCCACATTTTAGCAATGTCGTTCTTTTTGTTCATGGCGATGGCACGGAAAGCCTGTGGCAAATTTTTCATAGTTCTATGGAATGTCTTGAAAAAGATTTTTCTGAAATTAAAGAAATTGAACAACTTCACCACAACAACTGGCGAAGGGTATATTTGATTAAGGGAATGAAAACCGAGAATGGCACAAAAGACAAACTTATGAGTTTACACTATCAACAAACAGATTTCTCAGAAATCACAAACATTGTGGCTGACAGCATCACATTCATTGGCGAAGGAAAACTTCAAGGTTCAAATGGCTGTTGGTTCTCTATAAAAAACAATGGCAATTTTCGCCTTTTATGGCATCCTCAAAGTCAGTATGAAAGGCCTTTTTATCAAAAAACTGCTTATGAAATTGTTGATGTCCACATTTTAAAAGAAGAATTAAAGAATAATTGCTGTTATGATGATGCCTACGACTTGGGCGTTGAAGACCAAATGAAGGAAAGGATTAAAGAAGCCCCTAAAATGGTTGGAACAATCAAAAATGCAAAAGATTGCTTGGCGCTTGCTTCTATTGATGAAAATTTTACATTCAATCTTCTAACTCCTTTCGTTTTTGACAACATCACACACATTAAAACAACTTGTCCATTTGTCTCAGTTGGAGACCCCGAAACAGACCCTAACTTTCATTTTACAATTGACCCAATCGAATGTGAATTTTCTGCATCAAGACAAGACAAAGACTATCGACTTTACTATAATGGAAGCAAAAACAAAGTTTCATTTACACCACCAAAAAAGAAAAATGGTTCTTGGGACATTTATGACTCAATGCGTGAAGAAATGTTAGCCTCTAAAAAAGAAGAAGATTTTGAGCTTCCATTTTAGTTTTTTTAAAATGGTAGCTTTTCAATGAATTATACCTGTCTTAAATTTTCAAAATAAATAAAAAAAGAATGACTAAAGGTCATTCTTTTTTTTATTAACGCGTTCTATTATGAAACCCACTGTTAATGTATGAATCCATTTCGCTAGATTTTGCAGAAGTAATCCCCTTATATGCGACAATCTTATCTAAAGTTCTATCATCTCCACTAAGTTCCGCCATTTCCTCTGCTGCTGAAAAATAGTTATATGCCAATCTATAATGTTCTTTTGCTTCACTAAATTGATTGAATCTTTCGTGAAAAGAACCAAGTTCTTTTTCCTCAATCCCTTTGTTATAACTTGTCCTCATCAACTTTAACGCAGACTTCTGCTCTTCAGTCATTTTTGTTCTTTTAAATAAACTCATAAGTCCCCTTTTTTCGTTTAAGTCAAATTTAATCACGACTCAACATACATTTTTATTGTATCACAAACACCAATTTTTGTCAACATTTATTACACATTAAAAAAGAGCAGAACAACTCCTACTCTTTTCTTGTTTTTTGCACTTTTATTAAAAAGAATTATTTGTTTTGAAGTTTTGCCAAAAATTCTTTGTTTTTCGCAAGTTTTGCCTTTTCAGCCTCAACCAGACTTGCTGGAGCCTTTGCAACAAAGCCTGCATTTGAAAGCATTTTTTCACTTCTTGCGATTTCAAACTTGAGTTCTTCAATTTTTTTGGCAGTTCTTTCATCTTCTTGTTGTTGGTCAACAAGGTCGCCCATAGGCAAGAAAATATGGCAAGAGGAAAGTGCAATTTTGGCTGATTTTTCTGTTGGTTCAGCATTTACAATGTTAATTTGATTTCCACCTGCAAGTTTTGCAATAACTGCCAAATTGTCTTTAAGAAGGTTTTCCTCCTCAATTGGCAACAAGTTAATTGAAATCTTCTTGTTATCAGGAATGTTATATTCGCTTCTTGTTGCTCTGATTGCCTTAACAACAGCAATAATTCTTTCAAATTTCAAATCTTTTGAAGCGAGTTTTTCATCATATTTTGGATACGCCGAAAGCATAATTGTTTCTTCGTGGTTTGCCAAGTTTTGATAAATCTCTTCAGTAACAAAAGGAATATAAGGGTGGAAAAGTTTCAAGAGGGTTGTCAAAACATAATGTAAAATGTTTTGAGTCTTTTCTTTTGTCTCTGTATCTTCACCATACAAATCAAGTTTGCTCACTTCGATATACCAATCACAGAAAACAGAAACAGTAAAATCAATCAAGTTTGCAGAAGCAACGCCGAGAGCATATTTTTCAATGTTTTTTGTTGTTGATTTAATAAGTTCTTGCAGTTTTGCAAGCACCCATTTGTCTTTTTCATCAAGTTTGAAAGAAGAAAGCGGTTTAACATTCAAATTTTCAGTATTTTGGATAACGAACTTGCTTGCATTGTAGAGTTTGTTGATAAAAATCTTACTTTCTTTTGCTTTGTCTTTGCTGTAACCAATGTCCATTCCCATTGAAGTTCCATTAACAAGGCTAAGACGCAAACTGTCGGCACCATATTCTTCAATAACATCAATTGGGTCAATTCCATTGCCAAGGTTTTTAGACATTTTTCTTCCGTGAATATCACGAACAATCCCGTTGATAACAACCTCTTTAAATGGAAGTTGTTTTGTAAAGAACAACCCGCTAAACACCATTCTAACAACCCAGAATGTTATGATATCATAAGCAGTTATAAGAACATCTGTTGGGTAAAAATATTTATAATCTTCCGTTTCATTTGGCCAGCCAAGTGTTGAGAATGGCCAAAGTGCCGAACTAAACCAAGTGTCAAGAACATCTGAGTCCTGAACCATTTTTTTGCTTCCACATTTTGGGCATACACACAAATCTTGTTCTGACGCATCGACAAAACCACATTCCTCACAAGTAAAAACAGGAATTCTGTGCCCGAGCCACAATTGTCTTGAAATACACCAATCTTGAATGTTGCAAAGCCAATTGAAATATTGCTTCTCATAACGCTTAGGAATGAACTTCAACTTGCCAGTTCTCACCGCTTCAATTGCAGGTTCAGCAAGTTCTTTCATTTTAACCCACCATTGTTCCGAAACTTTTGGTTCAGTGAAACTTCCACAACGACAGCAACAACCAACCTTATTTTTATAACTTTCAGTTTTAACAAGAACACCCAACTTCTTTAATTCTTCTTCAATAGGTTTTCTTGCATCAATTCTGTCAAGTCCGGCAAATTTGCCAGCATTTTCATTGAGTTTTCCTTCGTCATCAATGACTGTAACCATTGCCAAGTTGTGTCTAAGGCCCATATCATAGTCATTAGGGTCGTGTGCAGGAGTAATTTTAACCGCCCCCGTTCCAAATTCCATTTCACAATATTCATCAGCAATAACAGGAATTGGTTTGTTGATAATAGGCAAAATAACATTCTTGCCAATCATATCTTTATAGCGTTTGTCATTTGGATTAACCGCAACCGCTGTATCTCCAAACATTGTTTCAGGTCTTGTTGTAGCAACAACAATTCCCCCATTTCCATTTTCAAAAGGATATTTTATATGCCAAAGTTTTGTAGTTTGGTCTTTATATTCATTTTCAATGTCAGAAATTGAACTCTTGCAGTGTGGACAATAGTTGATAACTCTTTTTCCCTTATATATATAACCTTTTTTATAATATTCAACAAAAGAATGACGAACCGCCCTATTTAGGTTTTCGTCCATTGTAAAAGCACATCTATCCCAATCGCAAGAAATTCCAATTTTCTTTAATTGGTCGCAAATTGTGTTCCCATAAA
>JAGBBH010000076.1 GCA_017938505.1 Clostridia bacterium
CTATTGAAACCTCCACAGAAATCGCACCGCTTCTTTCCTGATTGAAGAAATGCAAAGACACCAGAGCATAATCCACACAACCCGTTGCTTGTCCGTCCATAAAATATTCTTTCTCACGCAAACCAGAAGAAATGTTGCAATAAAAATTTTCATTTTCACCAAAATAATAAACTTTTGCACATTCTGACATATTCTTCTTTACATTCGCAAGAACAGAACCTTCGCACCCAAACAGAATTGTGCACATAAGCATTAAAACAAGCGAAAGAAAAATCTTTTTTTTCATAAACTACCTCACTTTTTATAAGTTTATTTAAATATATGTTTGGAAAACTTGCAAAATGTGGTAAAATATTGTTGAAATAAGGAGAAATATATATGAAATCATTAAAAACATATTTTTTAGACAGTTTAAAGAAGGGATATTGTCTAGGAGCATATAACTTTGTAAATTTTGAAACTTTAAAAGGAATCTTTGAAGGTTGCAAAAAAACAAACTCCCCTGCCTTAGCCTGTGTAAGCGAAGGAGCAATCAAATATTTGGGAGAAAGGACTGTAAAAGCACTTTTCGACAGTCTTAAAAAGGAATATAATCTTCCTATTTTCTTACACCTTGACCACGGAAAATCTTTTGAGATTTGCAAAAAAGCAGTTGACCTTGGTTTTGACAGCGTAATGATTGATGGCAGTTCTTTGCCTTATGCAGAAAATGTCAAACTCACAAAAAAAGTTGTTTCCTATGCACACAAAAAAGGAGTTCTTGTCGAGGCAGAACTTGGAGTGTTGGCAGGAATTGAAGATACCGTTTCAGCAGAAAAAAACATTTTCACAAACCCTGAACAGGCATATGATTTCGTTTCAAAAACACAATGCGACACCCTCGCTGTTGCAATTGGAACAAGTCATGGCGCCTATAAATTTAAAGGAGAACAAAAACTTCGTTTTGACATTCTGAAACAAATCCAAACCCTCCTTCCAAAAACACCGCTTGTTTTACACGGAGCATCAAGCGTGCCAGAAAAATATGTTGCCACAATAAACAATTTTGGCGGTTCTCTTGAAGGCGCACAAGGAGTGCAGGAAAAATTGTTATCTAAGTGTGCTCAAAAGTTTAACATTTGCAAAATCAACACAGACACTGACATCAGACTTGCATATTTTGCAACGCTTCGCCAACACTTTGTTGAAAATCCAAAAAATTTCGATTTAAGAAACCCTAACAAACTTGCAATACAAGAAATCTCTGAACTAGTTGCACATAAGAACATCAAGATTTTTGGTTGCAAAGACAAAATATAAGGAAACACATTGCAAATGAACAAAAACGATATGCAACACTATTATCAAATGATTGATAATATGAAAGAAAACAAAACTAAATTATCTCCCACAACCAACAACACCGCAACAAACAAAATCAAGACCTCTGAAGAAAAAGCGACAAGAATGCATGAACATTCAGGGCACAGACAACGCCTTCTAGAAACAATTACACAAGTTGGCATTGAAAAGGTCAGTGAAATTCAAGCTGTAGAATTCTTTTTAACCTACATTTTCCCTCGTGGAGATGTAAACCTTCACGCACACCGACTGCTAGACAAATTTGGTTGTTTCGCAAACATTTTGGAAGCGTCTGAACACGACATAGCACAAGTGTATGGGTTCAATAAACGAAGTGCAAAAAAGATTGTCAATTTTTTGAATCTAACAAACTATTATGTATTATCAAAACTAAAACGGAAAATAAACTTAAATAAAAGAGAAGAATTTTTGTCTTTCTTAAAATCATTGCTTGAAAACGACAAAACTGAAAGACTTTACATTTTTGCAGTAAACAACCGAAACTTCATAACGCAACACAGAAAATTTGAAATGAAAAGTGTTCACGAGGTTGGAATTACCCCTGAAAGCCTTATAAATTTCATAACTTCAGCCAGACCAACCGCAATCGTTTTGGCACACAGCCACCCTAACGGTTCTGCCGTATCCTCACAAGAAGATAAAGATGCATATCAATATATCGACACCCTAATTCAACAATTCAACTGCAGAGTGTATGACAGTCTTATTGTTGGAGATGATGGGATTTACAGCGAGAATCAAAAAGCATTTGTAAAAACCTTTAAATCTGAATATGACCTATTTAATTAAAAAAACACAAACTGAAAAAAGCACACAATTCTTTTGCGTGCTTTTTTGTTGTTTTCTCTTTTTTAGCCATTGTTCTTATTCAATTCAAACCGCCATTTATTTCAATTTAAACAATGTGGTAGGTCTTGTAAGTGCCACATCAATTCGAAACTGTTCACCTTCAACCAAACCTTGTTGTTCAAGTTTTGAGACTATGTAATTAAAAGCAAGTTCTGGAGTATTATTCTCCGTGCTTAAATGCGCCAACACAATTTGCTTTGTGCCTGTTTTAACCAACCTTGCAATTGCCTCAGCCGACGCATCATTTGACAAATGTCCGTTTTTACCAGCAATTCTCATACGCAATGAAAGAGGATATTTTTCACAGTTTTTGAGCATTGACAAGTCGTGATTTGCTTCTAAATAAACCAATTGACTTCCTTGAACACTTTGAAGAATTCTATCATTCGTATGTCCAAGGTCTGTTAAAATGCTAATTTTCTTGTCGTTTTCAACCAAACTATAACCAAAACAAGGAACATCGTGAGGCACTTCAATTGGGTTAATTAACAAATCTTTAATTTGAAATGTGCCTGTGTAAATCTTTTTGTTTTTGTCAGCAATTTTTGGAAGTTTGTCATAATATTCCGCCCAAACATCATTGTGGAGAAAGTCGTTATCTTACTGCGAAGTATCGTTAGTTTTTAATAATACCGAAAAAATCTTTCCTAGTTTAGAGTATACCGAAGTTGTAATGACGCGTAAACTTTACCGTAACGGTGATAGCGAATATTTTATGAACCGTCAACCGTGCCGTCTTAAAGATATTATCGACGCGCTTCACGAATGCGGTGTTTCTAAAGACGGTTATACCGTAATAGAACAAGGTAAGGTTACTGAAATTTTCTCGTCTAAACCAGAAGACAGACGCGCGATATTTGAAGAAGCGGTAGGTATAGCCAAAACTAAAAAAGACCGTAAAGAAACTATGGCTAAACTTAACCGTACTAACGATAATATTACC
>JAGBBH010000077.1 GCA_017938505.1 Clostridia bacterium
AATGGAAAGATACAGTGTGAACACAAAAACAATAACAAATCCTATTGTTCATGATTATCTTTCAAACAAGCATACAGTTTTAGTTGCAGGAACAACCACTGAATTTTGGTTTTTTCCTGATAGTAAATATATTGAACTTGACATTTTAAGTCCACAAGAAGTCAACAAAACAATTAAAATTCCAAGACCTTATAATATATTGATGGAATATTTTACAAAAACAAACTATGCATTTAAGGGAACAGTGTCAACAGATTATAATTCTGTAACACTTGACATTATTGCACCTGATGGAACAACAGTGGCAAGTGAAAAAGACTCGTGTTCAGGTTCACCTGATGAATATTATTTTGATTTTACACCTTCACAACTTGGTGATTATACCTTCAAACTTGATGCAGATGGAAACTTGGGTGATATTGGGCATGTAACTGCCAGTTTTAACATTGTTATTGTTACACCATCAAATAAAAAAGATGATTGGACAATAAAACAGGTTTGTGATGTTTTACTTCAAACTTGTGATTGTTTAAGGGAAGGTGAAAGTCCAAGATTTGTTATGGCACAACCTGGTGAATATGAAAAGCACCAAGATGTCATTGCTGATTTATTTGCATCAAAATCACCTGAATTTTCATTTACAAGATGCACACTGTTTGAAGCATTAAAAGAAGTTGGTGATTATATACATGCAATTCCAAGATTGAGGAACAACAAAGTTTTCTTTGATTTGCTTGGTTTAGATGAAAAATGTTCTGTAAACCTGGAAAAATACAATTCACATGTTGAAACAAGAAACATTGATAATTTTTGCAGTGAACTGGACATGAATGTTGACAATTTGATGGAATCAGACAATGATGCAGAAGGCAGTGTTATTGAACCATACAACAATGGTTATAAGACCATAAGAGTTGAAACAGGCACTGCACAGATAACAGAAGATGGAATGATAATTGCAACAGAGCATCCTATATATGATGTCATAAAGTTAGAAGCAGGGTATTTGAGCAATGGTGCATTTGTTGGTGATATTACACCATTTGTATATGAAAATGCTGAATATCTTACTTTGTCCAGTTCCAGCGACAAATTTCCAACATCTAAAATGTTTGCTATTAAGTTTACACAGGGGCAAAAGAATATCACAGAATTGAATTTTAAGAATGAACACTTAATAAGTCAGGCATTTGAAAATTATGCAATTTTGAATATTCTTTACAAAAAATTAAACCTTTCAACAAACTGGTGGAGCAACTTTTGGAATAATGAAGATGTTTACAATTTGCAATTTAAGATAACATATATACCTATGGTGTCTGCAAGAGTTAAACAGGTAAAACCAAATGTTGAAGATATGGCATTTAAGAATGTGTTATCATACAACCAAAGTGCAAACATGGTAAGTGCAAATGCACTTGGCGAACATCTAAAAGGTGTTGTTGCAAAATATGGTGTGCCTGAAAAGAAATTGATGTTTACAGTTAGCAAATTGAGTGAAGTTCCAAAAGTAAACACAATTTATGGTGATTATACTATCACAAGTGTAAAAACAGAAACTTATAACAACTTTATTTTGGTTGAAGTTGGAATGAGTAAAGATTTCAACAACAAATGTGCTTATCTTTCAATTAACAGTCAAAGAAGATATTATGAAGTAAGTGAAAAAGCATCATATCAAAGATTTGTCATTTATGAAGAATATTGTTTGATTGGTGATGACTATGAAAGTGATGAAGGCACATTGATGACAGATTTTTCAATGAACGGTTTTGTCAATTCATTCACAACTGGCGAATTAACAAATGTTGGTTTGGTGAAGTTAAAAGGTTACATGGAAGATAACACAGAACTGCCTGAAATCGTAAGACCAGTTGTAACACTTGGCATTGGAAATTCAATGTTGTTTGCATTTTACTTTGAAGACAATTATTCAGCAGGACAGTCAGCATCATACAATGGGAAAACAAAGATCCAGGAATATGTAAAATATGTTGATGTTCATGGTGAAATTGACAAAATGGAACTTACATTTGGAAGAATTAAGGATTTTGATTATTCTTATTCACTTGCAGTTGAAACAGGGGATTTGTTTCCGCATGGTGCATCTGTTCCTGATGGACACATGGAAACAATCTTTACAACAAACAATAAACCTATTATTTTGAAGAAAGATAACAGGGAACAGATTGCAATTTCATATCAAATGCATTTCTTGGCAACAAAAGATAGAAAAAACATGATTATTGGTTCAGGAATGGGAAGAAAAAACACATTCACTTCAAAAGAGAATTTGAACTATAAATTGTTTATATTGCCAAAGAAAATCAATAAATTTGAAAGCAGTATTGATTTGACAGGTGCAACAGAACTTGAAATTAAAGTTACTAAACACAACAACCATAAATTGAAACTTGAAAATGTTACTGCAACCGCAGAAGGTAGTGCTTGGGCATTAGTGAATGTTGGTGCAACAAATGAATTGTTGGTTGGCGAAAATACATCAATAAAAAATGGTGAAGAAATATCTTTGCCATTTTTCAATTTTACAAGAAAAATAAGAGATTAGGAGGTTCTTATGATAATTTTTGCAGATGAAAAATTGAATGTTAAAAAGTTGCTTCATGAAGCAGTGCATCAGGGAAGCAATAAGGCAAATTCAATTCAATTTGTTGCACCTATAAATAGCAATGCAACAATAAAAATTGCTTTTGAATTGCCAAATGCAGAAAACACAAGACAGTATTTAATGGAAAGTGTTGGTGCATACGAAGATTATTACATGTGGAGTCTTGAAGTTCCTTACAATGTTTCAAAAGTTCCTGGCAGAGTAAGGTGTCAAATAATTGCCACAATCGGTTCACAACAAATTGGTAGTCAGGCGGTTGATTTTGTTGTTACAGAAGGTGTTGAATACAACAATGCTGAATTTGAAGAAGACCAGTTTAGTGAAATTATTGGTTACATCAACGAAACAAAAGTTGGTGTTGCAAACAAAGTAAATATTAACTACAACGAAATGTTGTTGGTTGAAAGTCCTTTAACCACTTATAGTTCGGAGTGTTACAGAGCAATATATTCTTACAATGCGGTTGCAGGAAATATTGCAAACACAACAGGATACTTTGTATATCAATATAATGCAGACACAGGATCAGGTGAATATGTTGAAGCAACTGGTGCAGTTGATAATACTATAACATATTACACAAGAGTTATAAACGGTTATGAAAGAGTTACATTGCCTGATGATTATGTTGAAGGTGTGAATTTCTATCAAATCAAAACACAACAATCAATATTCAATGATGAAAATGGTTTGTATTTCTACATTGTGCAAGATGGCAAGTCAAAAATCATGAGAATACAAAGTGATAAAATCACCATTGATGATTCCAAAGTTATTACAGAAAAAGACATGACCGCAGAAAATGTTGCCTTCAATGATGAAGACACAACACTTGGTGCAAAGAATGTCCAAGATGCAATTAAAATGGTGGACAAAAAGGTTGATGCCATTGACACTTCACAAGTTATGACTTTTGTTAAACTTGGTATGTTAAGTATTCCAGTGAATGAATGGAGTTCTGTTCAATATTTATATGTGAATGTTGAAGTTAGCGAAGCAGATTTTGGCAACACATACTTTGTATTTGATAGTGAAACAAAAGATTATAATGAAATTGTGTTGGGTGCAGACAATTATGATTTAGAAACTGCATATTACAAACGAGAAGAATTTTATTATTATGATTTCAAACACAGGTTGTTAACAAACAGTGTTACACAAGATATTTTACTTACTCCTGATGATGACACAAATGCATTGTGTGATGAAGAACACATTAAAATCTATCCGCATGTTGAGATGGGCGGAACAACAGGCAATGCTTATGGAAGAATTAAAGTCAGCAAGTTGCCATCAAGAACAATTACATTCACAGATGTAACATTGTATGGAACTGGCATTGCAAGTGAAATTGAAGGGTTGAAAGCAAGTCAAATTGACTTCACTCCAACAGATGACATTGAGTCAATAAGTGTTCAGGGTGCAGTTGTTGAAGTAAATACAAAAATAAACAATCATATTGAAAGCACAGAAGAAACCATTAAAGAAATGGAAAACACTGTTGCGAATTTGAGAGAATCCAAAACTGTTGATGCTTACATTGTTGACAATGCAGGTGCTTATAGTTCACTTTGGTTGAAAGATAAAGATGGCAATATTTTCAATACTGCTGATGGAACTTTGAACCAGTATGACAATTATTACATTGCACAGGAAGGCACAGATTATTCAGGAAACACTTATACCTGGAGTGGATCAAATTATGTTAAGGTTGCAGGAAACTTGACACTTGGAAGCGGTGCAACACAAGCATATCCAGGAAATGAAGGTGCAAAGAACAGAACAGATTTGACACAAGCAAAAAGTGATATTACAAAACTTGCACAAAGAATGACAACCGCAGAAAATACAAATTCTTCACAAGATAATAGTATTTCAGCATTGAACACAACAATAAACAGTTTGCAAACCATTGTAAACAACCTGAAATCTTTGGTTGGAAGTTCTTCATTGAACACATCATCAAAAGACCTGGCAAATGCTATTAACGAATTAAAAAATGCAATGTTTATTCCAAATATAACAACTGGAACAAACAGAGCATCAGGCAAAAATACAATGTATCACAACTGGGTATGCTTTGACATTGGTTCATACAGAATGATATTTGGAAAGGTTGATGCACTTGATGCAAATGGCAATGTTAGAGTTTCATGGAATCAGGCAATGTTCAAAAGTGCAACAAATGACATAAATGGTTATGTTATTGTTCCTGGTTTCACAATTCAGTCAAGAACAGACAATCGTGGTATGGATGAACCAACACATGTAAAAGCAATTTACACAGATGGTTTCATTTTTTACAATTCAAATGGTTATACAACATGCGGAACTTATGTCGCATTTGGTAAAAAGGTTTAGGAGGTTATTATGGGTTCAATATTTACAGGCGAAGCAAGTTTGAAGAAAATTGAAGAACTTGAAGCAAAAATATCAGGGTTTGTTTCTGCAAATGACATTTTGGAAAATGGCAAAATTAAACAATCACTTATTCCTGGATCAACAGATGAAGTGCATGAGTTTGACACATTTGCAGATTTTCCTGCTATTGCAGATGCGAAAAAAGATGTTATATACATTGACTTGTCAACAAACTATCAATACAGGTTTAGTGGCACACAATATATAAACATTTCTTCATCAGTTATTCATGATGAAGCAGAAGGTGATGTTACAACATACTCCAGCAAAAAAATCAATGAATTGATTAGAAACAAAACAGAGATTGATGACACTTCAAATAGCACAACAAAAACATTGTCCAGTGCGAAAATCAAAGCAGATTATCAAACAAAGACATTAGCAGATGTCGGTGGTTTCTTCACCAACAAAACTGTTGAAGGTGCTTTGCAAGAAATAGGCAGTGCATTGAATGGTGTTGAAGATTTGTTGAGTGAAATATAGGAGGCAATTATGAGTATTATAGAAGAATACAACAGAATTAAAAATGCGAAAACAAACCTAAAAACAGGTTTGAATGCAATATTGCCAAGCGAACATCAAATCAGTGATGATGAAAAACTTGACACTTATGCAGACCACTTGGAACACATTGAAACAGGTTCAGGTGGTGGCGGTGGTGAAAACATTGATATAAATGTAACAATAAATGGTAGTTCTGCAATTATGGTTGCAGAATTGCCAAATGTTACACTTGCAATCAAAAATTCATCAGGTGTGGTTTTAAGCACACAAAACACTGGTTCAGCAGGTGGTGTTGTTATATTCAGTGTGGGTGGCAATGGAACATACACAGTTACTGCAACAGATAGTTATGGCACAGAATTGTGGACAAATGACATTGTTATTGATGGTGTTGGAACTTACAACTGCAAAACAGGTAAAGCATTGAATGATTATACTTGGGCAGAAATAAACACCGCTTCCACTGGTGGTTATGCCAAATACATGTGGAGTGTTGGTGATGGCAAAATTTTTGTCAGCACAGGTTCAATTTTTAACAACTATGAGTTCATCATAATTGGTTTTGGACATGACACATTGGCAAGTGATGGTGTTTCAAAGGCAGGTATAACCTTCATGATGAAAAAACACTATTCAGGTTCATCATACAATATCAACTTGAAACTTTATCTTAATGGTTCATCAACTTACAGAAATATGGGTGGTTATAGAAGCAGTTTGATGCGACAAAGAAGTTTGCCACAGGGTAGTGAGATTTATTCACAAGCAAGTGGTGTTACTGCTGATTTGTTGGCAAGTGGTTTCCGCTATGCAGATGGCACACTTTGTCCACTATATTCTTATGATGAAAGCACAGACACTTACACAGAAGCAACAGGCGAAACTTTTAGCACAAGCAAAGTTTATCATATTAAAGGTTATTACAAATCACTTGGAACAATAGAAGAAGCAGATTTTGTTGAAGGTAAACATTTCATCTATTCAACAAATGGTTATACAGTGCCTTCTGCTTGGGCATCAGGAACAACCTATTATGTTATTTATCAAACATTGCAAGAAGATGGTGTTTTTTATAGTGCATTAAGCGAAATCATGCAATATATTAAACCTATTCAAAAAACACAAAGCACAGGAAACCAAAAAACATCTTTATGCACAACAGAAGAAAAGGTTTGGCATTTGGCGGTTGAAGAAGTGTTTGGAATAAATAAAGACACAGTATTGTTGACTGGAAGTAAGGGAACATCAGCAAATGCTTATAATGCATCAGGTGAAGGTTCTATTTATGATTACTTCAAAAACGAATATAACCTTTCAAAAATTGCACTTGGCAACACCTGGTGGACTCGCAGTCCTTACACTAATTACAGTATTAATTGGAACAATGTTTACAATTATGGTAACATCAATAATAACAATGTCTACAATACATACTATGTCCGCCCCTGCTTCTGCATCTAAAAAAATCAGCCACCTGGCAGGGTGGCATAACAAAAAGGAGTTTTTATGTCGGTTATTTCTTCAAAGAGAAAAGAAAGTCATGTGCAGTTTATAACAACCGCAGGTGAATTGTTGAAGTTTACAACACAAAACTGTTTGAAATTTCCAAAAAGAATAACATTCTTTATTTCAACAGATTTAGTAAAGACCGCACAAGATATTTACAGGGATTTGATTTATGCAAATTCATTGTATTTATTCACACAGGAACATGCGGTTAAAAGAAAAGAGTTGTTTGAAAAAGCACTTGGTTATTTGGAATATTTGTCATCAATGCTTAATGTGGCAATGGTTTATGTTCCAAACACAAAACCAACAGTTTGGACAAAGTGGACAGACCTGATTGGCAAAGAAAAACAACTTATCAAAAATGTTATTGCAAGTGATGCCAAGCGAACAGTGCAAACAAGATGATTTTACTTGGGCAAATGCTGATACTGGTGGACTCGCAGTCCTAACACTAATAACAATAATAATTGGAACAATGTTAACAATAATGGTAACATCAATAATAACAATGTAAACAATACAAACAATGTCCGCCCCTGATTCTATTTATCTATGCAAGCAGAGTAAAATGAAAATTTGAAAATATGCAAAAAAAGAAGGAGTGTTTGCCCTTCCAAGAATGGAAAAAAAGGTGATTTGATGCAACCTGGTGAACCAGTTGTTGCTATAAACAAACACAAAGGTGATTTTATATGAGATGTGAAAAACAATTAACTTATGATGAAGTTTTTACTTTTGACAATCTTTTGACTTGTGCAAAAGCATGTTTCAAAGGTGTTCGGTGGAAACCAAGCACACAGATTTATGAAACACAAATGATTAAAAATGTAAGTGAAACATACAAGATCCTGAAAGACAGGAAATATAAGTCAAAAGGTTTTCATACATTTTATATTCACGAAAGGGGAAAAGTCAGGTATATTCAATCGGTTCATATAAGCGAAAGAGTTGTGCAAAAATGCTTGTGTGATTATTGCCTGACACCAACATTCGCACCAACATTCATTTATGATAATGGTGCATGTATGAAGAAAAAGGGAACACATTTTGCAGTTAGAAGATTGAAAACACATCTTTCAAAATATTACAGGGAACATGGACATACTGGGTATGTCCTTTTGTTTGACCTGCACAATTACTTCAATTCAATCAATCATGAAGTATTGTTGGAAAAAGTAAAACCAAAGATAAAAGATGAAGAATTGTTTAACATTTACAAGTATTTTATTGATTGCTTCAAAGGTGATGGTTTGGGGTTGGGTTCGCAAATTTCACAAATCAGTGCTTCCATTTACTTGAATGGTTTAGACCATTACATAAAAGAAAAATTACACATTAAGTATTATGGAAGATACATGGATGATGGTTACTTGATTTGCAATTCAAAATATGAATTAAAACATTGTTTGGAATGCATCAAAGAAATTGTCAAAGATTTGAAAATTGAACTAAACGAACATAAAACACAAATCAAAAAATTGCAAGATGGTTTCAGGTTTTTGAAAAGAAACTTTTATTTGAAACCTGATGGCAAAATTGTGATGAAACCTTACAAAAAGAACATTCAAAGATATAAAACAAAATATCGCAAACTTTTGAAGAAAGGTGCATCACAACAAACACTTGATGTTTTACAACAAACCTTTGTTGGTTACTTGAAAGAATTTCATTACAAAGATTATTACACAGGGAGGATAAGAAAATGTTTAGACCAAGAGAATTGCCAAACATAACAAAAGACATTGTTATCAACAATGACATTTATGTTGTGGCGGGTATTTTATACCTAAACAGTGCCGAACACCAGTTTAAGCATGAAAAAGGTGCTTGGTATATCAAAGTTGATGATGGTTCTTTTGTTGAGATTGGACAGGGTGCAATGCCTGGTTTTATTCTTGAAGAAAGAATTGATGCAACTGGTTTTGATGACTTTTTTGAAGAAATAGAAGAATAGGAGGAAGTATGGAAAAGAAACTAAAATTTTTTGACAAAACTGGCAAATTTGATGATGCCAGTTATCTTTTAACTGACAATGAACCACTTATTGTTTTGCTCCAGGTTGACACAGGAAGAACTGTTGACTATTATGTAACACTTCAAAACGAGAATGGCAAGAAAGTCAATTTGAAGGCGAAAAACAAGCAATTTGAAGTGCCAAAGGAACTTTTGACTTATGGTTCAATAGACACAACTATTGTGGCAAAAGTAGGCAATAACACAGTCAAAACAATATTCTGTGAAAAACTTATTGTTAAAGATGTTGGTGGACAAACACAGGTGATTCCTGAAATTGAAGCATTGCATCTTGAATTAAACAAAACAAATCAAAAATTCATTGATTACAAGCAGGAAGTCAATGAAAAACTTGAAAAAATGAGAAAGTGCATTGAAGCACTTATGGAGGGTTAAAATATGAATAGTTTACTTTTATCGGTTAGTGAAACATTTTCAGCATTTTGGGATTCTGCATCAGTGTTTTTTCAAAATTGTTGGGGTTATATAACTGCAAGTGTTTCAATTACTGCAATAGTGCTTTTTATTATCAAATACATTTGGTGGAAAATAAAAAACAATAAAACAATCAAAGAAGCAATTACAAAGGCAACTGGTGTTGTGGAAAATTCAACATCTTCTGTCAATAAAAGAATTGATGAATTTGAAACAAAGACCACAGAAATGTTTGCCAGGTTTGAAGAAAACTTTGAAAAGAAGTTTGAAGACAAATTTGAAACTTTGAAGAAGAAACGAATGAAAGCATACAATTCAATTATGACTGGAACAAACAAGATCCAGGAAGAATTGGACAAAGCAAACGAAATGGCACAGAATATTGATGCAGAGATGCAGAAGGAAACACCTGCACCTGACATTAAAGAACTTGCAGATGCTTTGAATTTGCCTGAAAATAAGGCACAGGAAGGCGAAACAGAAGCGGTTGAAGAAATAGTCGAGTCAACCACAGAACAAAGCACAGAAACATCTGTGGTGAATGAAAATCAGGTGTTAAGGTAGGTGCTTATGGATAGTTTATTTAAGTGGTTATACAGAACAGGTTGTTATTTCATTCCTGGAGGAACTGCACTTTGGTGTTTTGTCTTTGAAAACCTTTTTGACAAAGAAGTTTCAGTTATGGCAAAGATTGGTTGTGCAGGTGTGTTTGTATTGATTTTAATGGTTATTATAACCATCTTTTTTGCAAATAAAGCATTCAAAAAGAAAAATCAAAAACTTGAAAAAGAAGCAATCAAAGAAATGGACAATGCAAAAAAACAAGCAATTATCAACAAATGGGAAACAAACGAAAAAAACCAGGAGTTGTTTCATAATACAATTTTCTTGGCAATATTTGTTTGTTTGGCATTTCTTGTAACACTTCTTGAAAGCAAATTATTGAGTTTAAGGGGTGTCTTGTGGTTTATGGTGGCATCTATTTCCGCAGGACTTGGTTGCAATGTCATTCGCTTCAAAGTTATCAAAAATAAGAAAAAATAAGAGGTAGTCCATGAAATTTAGAAAAATAGATATTAAAAATCATCTTGGTGAAATATTTACTGGTTTAATCGTAGTAGCCCTGTTTAGTTATCTATTTGTGGGCATTGGCATCAAAACTTCATTGAATGAAGAATTTTGGACAATATTTGGAATAGGTTTTGCAATAATGGTTGCAATAACATCTATTTGGTATCCTTCTGCAAAAGCGAAGGCAAAACTAAAAGATAAGAATTTCAAAAATCAAAGATTGGAATATTCCATTTTGGTTGACAGAGTTGTAAAAACAAACAACTTTAAGGGTTTAAGAGAATTTTGCGAATATGCCACAGATGAAAACAAAACTGAAAGAATAAAGGCAGTTTTGGCAAAAATCAATGTTGATTATGATGTATATGTAAAGTATTCAAAAGACATTAAACTTTTAGATAAAGACACACAACTTGATGCAGACCAAAAGAAAAAATTGTTAAAACTTATCAATAAAGGTGTAAAATACACCATCATCAATTCCAGTAAGGTAACAACCGCCATTGATAATATAAAAGAACACTATGACATAAGAAATGAAGAAAAAGCATACGACACAAAAACATTGACTGCAAAAATATGCACTTCAATCTTATGTTCAGTTGGTTTTGCAATGATTGTATTTACAGGCACAGGGTTCACACTTGGAAAACTTGCACAAATCTTTTCTTGGTTGGTTCTTATTGCTTGGAACATTTGTCAGTCAATCAGTTCAGGAACAAAGTCAATTACAATTTACAGAGCAAATTTCTATAAGAAATTAAGAACATTCTTGGAAGAATTTTTTGCAAGTAAATATGCAGACAACACTATTGCTTGGCAAAGACCAACAATAAAAGATGAAGATGATGTTACAGTTGCAGATGCAATCAAAGACAAAGATTTTATCAAACAACTGGCAAAAACAATCAAAGACCTGGAGCATAAAAACCAGGAAAAAGAAGAACACAAAGAAAAATGGCAGTTCTAAAAATTGTCAGTATAGTGAGCATAAAACACAAAAAGATTGTCAATTCGCATTGAAAAGTGTAAAAAAACAAGCAAAAATTATATTGAAAAGTGTAAAAGACAGGTGTTTTGCCTGTCTTTTTTTAATTTTTTCACAGGATAATTGACATTTTTTCATAAAATGTGCTAATATACTTGTGCGACACAATTCAATATTTTTAACCAGGTAGGGTTGGGTTTTTTTGCCTTTCATACAAATACTTCCACCTATTTGGTTAGGAATTGTGTCGCAACAAGGGAAGCATTTGTTTAATGATAGGACTGTGCCTCCCTTATGGGTGGCACTTTTATTTATAGACATTTTTTGTGATTTATAAACATATAATACTGCCACACTGGAGGTATTATGAAAAACTTTTTTAAGAAATTTTGGAAAGATTGCATATATATCTTTTTCATTCTTGCATTGATTGCTTGTGTTATTTTTCAGTTTGTTTCTATACACAATTATAATACAAGAGAAATTTGGGGCATTGTGCTTGAAACAAATGCAGGTGTTGTAAAAACATACAACATTGAAAACGAGTCAGGTTATGAAGAATTTGCAAAGGCAAGTGGCATGATTCCAGCAGGAAATTTGTTGAGAGAAATAAAAGTAAGTGAACCAAAGTATTCAGGAAGGGGTGATAATATAAAAACTTATACAATCACACTTGTTGAATGGGATGATGATGTTACAACACTTGAATATAGTTGGGAACAAATTATCCACATAGAATATAAATAAAAACAGTAAGTCAGCGGTTTTGCTGACTTATTTTTTTTTGACATCTTGAAATTTTGATTTTTTCAATCTATAATTGTTAAGCAAATCAAATGATGAAGGAGTAAAGTTATGAGAGGTGTCAATTTTACTGCATATCAAAAAAGAAGGGCATTGAAGTATTGGTTGGAAGAAAAGATGCCTGTTCAAAAAGTGTGTCAAAAGTGCAAATGCACAGAAAGAAGTTTGTGGCGGTGGAAAAAGTTGTATGATGGAACATTGGCAAGTTTAGAACCAAACACAAGTCGCAAAAACATGATCCATCCAAATTCACACACAAAAGAAGAATTTGAGTATATTTCAAAGGTTTTCAAAGCAAAACCTGATTTTTCATTCAATGAAATATATGGTATATTAAGAACAAAACATGCATACAACAGAACCTATTGTGGTTTTTATAGATTTGTTGTTAAGAAGAATTTGCGACCAAGACAGGAAATTGAAAAGTATGTGCCAAAACCTTATGAAACACCTGAAATGCTTGGAACAAAGTGGCAGATGGATGTGAAATATGTGCCAGTTGCTTGTTATAAAGGCGAAATGGTGCATTATGATGATAACAAGTATTATCAATATACTATGATTGATGAAGCAACAAGAGAAAGGTTTTTGTTTCCATACAAAGAACATTGCACATCTTCAACTATTGATTTTGTAAAAAGAGCAATAGCATATTTTGGTTATGCTCCAGCAATCATTCAAACAGACAATGGCGGTGAATTTACAAATGTAAAGAAACCAGGACAAAAAGAACCTGTTAAACATGGTTTAGACATCTTGTTGGACAAATTACACATCAGGCATCAACTTATCCGAGCATACACACCAAGATTGAATGGTAAAGTTGAAAGAAGCCACAGAAGCGACCAGGAGTCATTTTATAACCATCTAAAATATAAAACTTATGAAGAACTAAAAAAGAAGATGATGAAGTGGAATATTCGCTATAATAACAGACCACATTCAGCATTAACAAACAGAGATGGCAAAAAGGTTTGGTGGACACCTTTGCAGAAAAGGGAAGACCTGTTGAAACTGTTACAAGAGAAAAAAGAAGAATATGAAGCAGTCAGGTTCATCAAACTTCCAAGAACAATCAAACAAGTTTATGCGGTTGCATAACACAATTTAATATCAGGTTGGCGAAATTCCATTCATGAATGGAATAGGTTTTTTGTTGTCTTTATTATATATATTTGACTTTACACAAATAATAATGATATTATAGGAATATATTTTTAACTAAAATAACCATAAGAAATGGTTGTTTTTTAGTAAATTTTAGAAAAATTAAAAAATTTTCAAAAAATTACTGTAAATCAGTTGACATTTTTCAGTCAAACATATAATGTTTTATGGACAAGCAAAAATCTTATGGGGAAAAATATTCAACAATCAAGTTTAAACGAAGACTTTCTGCAAGATTCGTTTTTGGCACTTTGTTTTGTTGCGTAAGTGCAGTTGTTTTGTGTTATGTCTTTGTGAGGGGATAAAATGAGGCGTTTTTCAATTCACCCTGTGGCAATTATTTTGTGGATATGGATTTTTTTTGCAATGAAACCACTGATTGCTTTAAGTTATGTTTGTGCAATTGTTGTTCACGAATTTGGTCATTTTATTGTTGCAAAGAAACTTGGTTATGAAATGGCGAAGTTTTGTCTTTCTCCTTATGGGGTTTCCATTGGAATTGTTGACAAAAATTTGGATTTTAAAGATGAACTTAAGATTGCATTTGCAGGACCGCTTTTTAACTTTGTAAGTTCTTTCTTAGTTGTTGGACTTTGGTGGTGTTTTCCTGCTTCTTATTGTTTTCTTGAACCATTTGTAAAGACAAGTTGTTTGCTTGCACTTACAAATTTGTTGCCAGCATATCCTTTGGACGGTGGAAGAATTTTTGTTTCAATGGCTTCCTTTGTGATGCGAGAAAAGACAGCAAAGAAAATTACGGTAATTTTAAATCTTGCTTTGGCATTGTGCTTTTTTGGTTTGTTTGTTGCTTTCTTGTTTGTAAACTTCAACCCAACATTTTTGCTTTTTTCAATTTTTTTAGTTGGCGGGTTGATTGAGTTGAAAACGAATTCCAAATATGAAAAAATCGACATATATTTCAAGAAGGAAAAAAGTTTTGTGGTTCCAAAAATTTGTTGTGTTTATTCAGATGTGTCAGTTGGTCAATTGATAAAAAAAATTCAAACTTCAAAAACACATATTTTTTGTCTTATTTTAAAAAACGGAAAAATTATAAATTTAAGCGAAAAGATGATTATAAATTTATCTGCGAAATTCGGATATAATAAAAAATTAGAAGAAATTTTTAATAAAAATATTAAAATTAATTAAAAAAATAGCGAAAATAATATATTTTTTAATTATTTTGCTATTATTTTTTTTATTTTTTTACAATTTTAATTATTTTAAATATGGCAAAAGTTTGTCGATATTTTTTCGTTCAAATTCATAAAGTTTGTCAAGAATTTCATCTAGTTCTGCAGATATTCCTTGGTGGTCGGAACGGTCTTTTAGGCAGGTGATAACTCCCATAAAAGAACCCATTAACATCATCTCGGCTATGTTGCGATTTGTCTTGTCGGTTAAAGTAGCCATATTTATGCTTGTCCACAATTTTGCTTTTTCTATCCAGTTGTTGTCTTTGAGGTTGTTGATTTTTTCTGCTTTTGCAAAACTTTCACATTCTTTTGCAAGACAGCAATAACCATCTTGCTGATTTGAAAGTTCAGTTGCCATTTCTTTGTCTTGAACCTTTGGCAATATGTCATCGATAGATTGAATTGCAGTGCGGGTGTTTTGATAAATTGCATTTAAGTATTTCGTGATTTTTTCTTTCTTTTCCATACATTCTCCTTCAATGACATTATTTGCAAAAGAGGGGAGTCTTATTCGCACGGCAACAACAATTTTTGACAGAAATTTACAAAAAAAGACAAATCTTGCAAAATAAATTTTTGTGGTAGCGAATATAAAGGACAATATTTCTTAAAATATGATTATGAAAAAATCAACGAAAATCTTAATTGTTTTGACAATTTTGTCATTCATTCCAAACATCTTTTTAACAAAATATCTTTTGCAGGCCATTGTGCCGACAGAGGGCGGTTTTGTTTTGAATTTTACTCCGCTTGCCTGGGTTTCACTTGCCTTTCAAATTTTGTCTAATGTTTTGTTTGGCATTTTGTTTTTTAAGTTCCTAAAAACACAAAGACTTTCTAATGTCATTTTCTTTTCTGTTTTTCCATTGACATTGACTTATGGTGCTTTTATGGTTTATGTTGTTGCGGTTAAGACGATGTCTGGGGTAACAGCTGAGGCGGTTAGGGCGACATTAAACATTGCCTCGCAAGAAAATTCTTATAACAATTTTCTTTGGGCTGGACTTGCAACAATTGTTTATTTGTTTCTTGTTTTTCTTATTGTTTTGTTCTCTTGCAGACCTCTTGCACGAGTTGAAAAAGTGGCACAAACACTTGGTGATGGCAGAATGAAAGTTGATAATTTCAAGATTGGCGGAGGCAAACAGTTTAGGGAAATTGAATATGCTTTAAATAAAATAAACTATAACTATAAAGAAAAAGAAAACAAATTGAGACAAACAAATCTCGAAGCACAAAAATTTATTCCAAAACAATTCTTTAGGTTTTTAGGCAAAAGCAATGTTGCACAACTTGAAATGGGCAGACAAGTGAAGATGTCGGCTACGACTTTGTGGTGCGAATTGAAAAGTGCCTCAAGTGTTTCTAAAAATTTGAGTTTGGAGGAAAATTTTAATTATATAAACTCTTATTTGAAGGTTGTTGCTCCACTTATTAAAAAATATGACGGGTTTATTGACAAATATCTTGGAGATAGCGTTTTGGCGGTATTTTCAAAACCGCAAAATGCAATTGAGTGTGGACATACGATTTTAAAGGTTATTGACACAAAAAACAAAGGGCAAAAAGACTTGCCAGACATTGATGCAAGTATCTCTATAAACACAGGAGAAGTTATTTTTGGAATTGTTGGGGAAGATGAACAAAAGACGCCAACAATTGTTTCTGATGTTGTCGTAATATCTTCAAAAATGGGAGAGATAAATCTTTATATTGGAAGCAAAATGCTTGTTTCAAAACAAACATTAAACGAACTGCCACAAGGGTATAAGTTTGAATATCGCTACATTGGAAATCTCTCTGTTGAGGGAAAAGTTCCAATCTCACTTTTTGAAAGTTTGCAATATTATCCAAAAAGCAGAAAGGAAAAATTGAAAAAACTTAAAAACAAGTTTGAGGAAAGTGTTCGTGCATATAACGAGAGAAATTATGACGAGGCAAAAGATGGGTTCGAGTTTGTTTTGAAAAGTTTGCCTGATGACAAACCTTCGTATGTTTATTTCAATAAATGTGTTGAAAAACTCAAAGAAAACAAATAAAAAAGTTTAAAATTGTTGTGCATTAAAATTTTTGCTTTAAAAAGTGAAAGAAAGCACAACTTTTTTTCTTGACTTTCATATCGTTTTATTTTACAATATAAAATATGAAATTTGCGAAGAAAAAAGGGTATAAAATTTGTCCTAGATGCGGAGAAAAATGTCTTATTGGACAAGAACGGTGCAATGAATGTAACCTTATTTTTTCGCGCTTGCAATATGCATCAAACAAAGCAGCAAAGAAGAAATTGCGAAAATTTGACAACGATTTCATTGTTTATACAAGCACCTTTCCAAGTGATTTGAAATATTGGAAACTTTTGCTTTTGACAATATTTACCGGACTTTTTGGTGGGCATTATTATTATTGTGGAAAATATATCAAGGGTGGACTTATGACAGCATCTTTCATTTATACCCTCTTTTGCACGATTTTCAATCAAGTTATTGTTGAACAAATACCTGGCGGTGAAAGTATGTATGTCCTTGTCGGCATTGCAACTTTTTCGTGGATTGTCAGTTTATGCTTTCTGCTTTGCAAAAAGTTTAAAGTGCCGGTCATTGTTGATATGCCTAAAAGTGAGGTGGTAGAATGAGAGTTGTTGTAGGTATTTCTGGTGGAGTTGATTCTAGTGTTGCAGCTTATCTTCTAAAAAAACAGGGACACGATGTTATTGGCCTTTTTATGATAAACTGGGACGAGCAAGATGGGCAATGCACCGCAGAAGATGATTATGAAGATGTAAAGCGGGTTTGCACAAAAATTGGAATTCCTTATTTTTCAGTTAATTATGCAAAAGAATATTATGACAGAGTGTTTCAATATTTTTTAGATGAGTATAAGGCGGGAAGAACGCCTAATCCTGATGTGCTTTGCAATCGAGAAATTAAGTTTGGACCTTTTTTGGAGAAGGCAAAGGCACTTGGAGCTGATATGATTGCAACTGGGCATTACGCAAAAACAATTGTCAAAGAGGGAAAGACATATTTGACCAAAGCAAACGACTTGTCAAAAGACCAATCCTATTTTTTGAACCAACTTAATCAAAATCAACTTTCTTCTGTGATTTTTCCGCTTGCTGACATAGAGAAGAAAGAAGTTCGTGAAATTGCAAGAGAACTTGAATTGAGCACGGCAGACAAAAAAGACAGCACAGGAATATGCTTTATTGGGGAAAGAAATTTTAAAAAGTTTTTAAAACAATATCTTCCAGCACAACCAGGGGAAATCCGCAATTTGGAAGGTGAAGTTGTTGGCAGACACGATGGACTTATGTATTACACGATTGGCCAGAGAAAAGGCTTGAACATTGGTGGCAGAAAAGATGGAAATGGAGAAAGATGGTTCGTCTTGAAAAAAGACCTTGAAAACAACATTTTGTATGTAAGTCAAGGGGAGTGTGATGTTCTTTTCTCAAATGGTCTTTATGCAGACACTTTCAATTGGATTCCCGAAGTCCCAAAAGAGAAGAAGTTTTCTTGCTTGGCAAAGTTCCGATATCGCCAACCAGACCAAAAAGTTTTTGTTGAAGTGTTAGATGAAACGCACATTAAAGTTGATTTTGAACAAAAGCAAAGAGCAATCACTGAAGGTCAATTTGTCGTGCTTTACACGGAAGAAGGAATTTGCCTTGGTGGTGGAATAATAAATGAAAAATTTTAACGAAAAATTTTCAAAACTTCTATTGTTTTGAAATTTTTGAAAAAAACTAATTAAAAAGTTGCGACAAAGTGCTTGCACTTTCGTTTGGTCGCAAAAGCAGAAAAGTAAGCAATAAGCGAAGTTTTGTCAGTTTGACAAAACAAGCCATAAGCACAACTTTTCAGCGAGCAGAGGTGTCCGAGTGGTTTAAGGTGCAGCCCTGGAAAGGCTGTGTGTAAGAAATTGCACCAAGGGTTCAAATCCCTTCCTCTGCGCCAAAATTTTTTAAGGAAAAAAATATGAAATTTGATAAAATTGTAAAAGAAAATTTGCCATTGGCAATTAGAATTCAACACGACATATTTCCACTTGAAGATGGTTCTCCCTTTTTGATTTTTAGTGTTGAAAAGAGAGTGGTTTCTCATTTGAATATGCTTGATTATTGGCTTGCATATGAAAATGAAAAGGTCGTTGGAATCGTTGGACTTTATTCATATGAAGAATACCCAAACGAAGCATGGCTTGGTTGGTTTGGAGTGTTGGAAAATTGTAGAAGAAAAGGGTTTGGCAAAAGAATCTTTGATTGGGCAAAGAACGAAGCAATAAAAAGAGGCTTTGAAAATTTGAGGCTTTATACCGACAGAGTTGCGAATGCCGTGGCAGTGAAGTTTTATAAAAAACAGGGGATGATTGTTGAAGAATATGACAATGCAACAGATTTACATTCGGCAATAGGAAGAACATTGATTTGTTCAATAAGTTTGGCAGGGAATTCTGTTGACAAGTGGAGGAGTAAGAGTATATTTTTGAGGCAATTGGAAGATTGTGCGCAAAGTTTAAAAGATAGTGAAAAGATATAATTTATTTCATCTTAAAAAAATTATAATTAATTCTGCAATAAATTTTATAGAAAATGCAAAAAAAGAAGTCGAAAGTGATTCGACTTCTTTTTTTTACGGGATTGTTTTTTTTGTTTATAAATTATTTTTTTGCCCAAACTTTGTTGAGAATTGCGAAAACCAATGCAGCAACTGCAAAGATTGTGTTCAAGATGCAACCAATTCCAACAGTTGAAGCAAGAACAATGATCATAACCATTGTTGCAATTGCGATGATTGCGAAAATGATTGACAAAATGAAGTTTGCTTTGTTCAAGCCAGCGATTGCTTTTTCAGATTTAACAACGCCTAAGTCGCCAAGAAGGGCAACGATTGAAATTGCCAAAATTGCGACTGCAAGAACAAGAGTGAAAAGAACTAACAGTGTGAGAATAGTTGTTGTGATGTCGCCACTTGCAAGATATGAAATAAATGCAAGAATTTGATATCCAGAAAGTCCTACATAACTTAATGCAAGAAAGATAAGTGTGAAAACAGAGGCAGCAATAAGGCCAATGTTTGCGATTAATGATTTTTTCATTTTTTCTCCTTTTTTTCTTTTTAAACAATCCCTGTTCATTTCTAATATACTATAAATTTTTAAATTTTACAAACGATTTTCAAAAGTTTCTTAAAAAAATTTTAAATAATTTTTGAAATAACTTTTTTTATTAATATGGTTAACTTTTTTAATAAAAAAATTTTGTTGTAAAATTTTTAAAAAAATATGTAAATAATACTTGACATTGAATGTTTGCTGTGATATTATTGTGATGTAAACAAAACTTTACATTTGTTTTAATCCTAATGCGCAGTAGGAGCAAGGCTGATGAAAAATTATGTTTGCAAAAAAAAGGAGGAATTGTGGAAAAAGAAGAAATTTTGAGTAAAAGTAAAAAATGCCTTGTTGGCGAAATGGAAAAACAAAAAACTAATAAGGGCAATTGGATTGCAATTATAATCGCCGGGGTGCTGGCGGTTGCCTTTATGATTGTTGAGGGTGCATTAGGGCATTATGCATCAATTTTTGCCATTGGTGCAATTTGTTATGCTTGGGCTTGTGTAATGTATACTTGTCAATATTTTATGGCAAAAAGACCTTGGCCTGTGCTCATTGGGGCTGTTTTGCACGGAGCGGCCGCTATTGCAATGATTGTGCTTTACATTCTTTCACAGGTGCAAGGCTGGTGGTAAGATGAACAACGATTTGATTTTGCAAAACAACATTAAAAATGTTAGGACAAACAAAGGATTGTCGCAAGAGGTTCTTGCAAAACTTGTGGGGACGACAAGACAAACGATTATTGCAATTGAAAAGGGAGTGTTTAACCCTTCGGCAAAACTTGCCCTTTTGCTGTGTGTTGCTCTTGATGAAAAATTTGAAAATTTGTTTTATTTTTAAGGGTAAAAGTGTTGAAATTTAAACTTTCAGCACTTTTATTTTGTTATTGTTAAAAGATGTGATATAATAATTTCCTATAAAAGGAGTGGAACTATGACAAATGTTGATTTTGCTAAAACTCTTGGAATTAATGAAAAAGAAGTGTTTTATTATTCTCCTCAAATTGCTAAGGTTGAAAATGTAAAAGGCAAAAAGAATGGAAAACTTGTTCTCGTAACAGCGATGACCTCAAACAAGACAGGCATTGGAAAGACAACAGTTTCAATTGGACTTGCTGATGCTTTGTCTATGCTTGGAGAAAGTACATTGCTGGCATTGAGAGAACCTTCAATGGGGCCAGTTTTTGGCATTAAGGGTGGAGCAACTGGTGGCGGAAAAAGTTTGATAGTTCCAAGTGATGAAATAAATTTGCATTTCACCGGAGATTTTTATGCAATTGCACAAGCAAACAATCTTCTTTCTTCCATTATTGACAATCACATTTTTCAGGGAAATGAGTTAAGAATTAACCCTCAAAAGATTTTTTTTAAAAGATGCCTTGACTTAAACGACAGGTGTTTGAGAGAGATTTCTTATTGTATAAAAGGTAAAGAGGTAAAAACGGGTTTCAATATTACGGCGGCAAGTGAAGTTATGGCAATTTTGTGTTTGAGTGAAACACTAAAGGATTTAAAAAACAATTTGGGAAACATTTTGGTTGCGGAAAATGAAGCAGGTGAGCCAATTTTTGCTAAAGATTTGAATGTTCAAGAGGCAATGACAATTTTGCTTCAGTCTGCATTTAGACCTAATGTTGTTCAAACCTTGGAAGGAACTGCTGCACTTGTTCATCTTGGTCCATTTGCAAACATTGCTCACGGTTGTAACAGTGTTGTGGCAACAAAATTTGCATTGTCGCACGCCGATTATTGCATAACGGAAAGTGGGTTCGGAAGCGACCTTGGTGCGGAGAAGTTTATTGACATAAAATCCAGGGTTATGAACAAATTTCCAGATGTGGTTGTGCTTGTCATTGTGGTCAAGGTTATAAAAGAGCACGGAAGCGGAAATTTGCAAGTTGGGTTTGAAAATGTTAAGAGGCATATTGAAAACTTGCAGAATGTGTTTAAAGCAAATGTTGTTGTCGCGATAAACAAACATTCAGATGATACAGAAGATGACCTTGAGTGTCTTAAAAATTGGTGTCAAAATTTGGGAGTTACAACAGAAGTTTCTCAAGGGTATGAAAAAGGTGGCAAAGGGTGTCTTAATCTTGCTGAAAGTGTTGTTAAGCAAGCAAAGAAAGGAAACAAAATGCAATTTTGTTATGATTTGTCTGATAGCATTAAAGAAAAAATTGAGAAGATTGCTGTTAAAGTTTATGGTGCCGGCAGAGTTAGTTTTAGCAGGGAAGCGGAAGAAAAAATTCAAAAAGCAACGGAATGGGGATTTGGGAACTTTTTTGTCAATATTGCAAAAACACAGTTTTCTTTTTCTGATGACAAAAATCTTTTGGGAGCACCAAAAGGTTTTGAATTTAAGATTACGGACATTGAAATTAGAAGCGGGGCAAAGACAATTGTCGCAATTGCGGGGAATATGCTTCTTATGCCGGGACTTGCAAAGAATTCAAATTATCTTGATATGCATATTGACGAAAATGGCAATGTGTCCGGAATTGTTTAAGGCAAAAGAAAATGTTGTTAAGAACATAAATGTGCAAAGTAAAAAATAAAGCGTTGTAGTTTAAACTTTGTTTCGAAAAAACTGTTCGTTGAAGACAACAGAAGGATGTTTTGGGCGAATGGCTTTTGCCTTTTCATGAAAGAACTTTGCCTTGCAAAAATCTATGAAAAAATATAACCTAGACAATTCAAGGAAAGGAATGAATTGTTCATAGTCTTTTTGCACGAAACCAAAGGTTTGCTTTTCACAAATTAAAGCACTTTCATACCAAAAGAGTGCGTTTGGAATGTTTTTGTTGAGTTCAAAAAGGTTGGCGAGTTTGCAACACAGTTCGGCTGTTGGGGTATGCGATTTTATATAGTTATGAAAAACATTTATGGCATTTTCTATTTGATTTTTGTTCTTCAAACAATCGCCAAGCAATAATACGGCACCAAGATGGTCTGCCTCGAAAAGGTTTGGTTGCTTAAGAAAAACTTTTAAATTTTTTATTGCAGAAGAAATGTGGGAGTTGTAGTATAATTCTCTTGCATAGTAATATTGCTCACGAGGGGAGAAACGAACTCCTCTTTTTTTTGCCTTTTGGTAAAGTCTTAAATTGCGTTTTGGGTCAGAAATTCTCTCTTTTCGGTGCTCAATTGTTATGTCGCATTGTTCAATTTTCCCAGAAGGGGTTATTGCCTCGTGAACAAAACCTTGCCACTTAAAGTTGCAGGTCCGTTTTAAAAGGCGTTCTCTTTGATAGACAAAGGTTGGGTTGTTGTTCTCATCAAATGTGGTTGCATAGTTGAACATAAATACATCTGCGGAAGCGGTTGTTTTTTTTAATTTAACAATTTTTTCTATTTCTTTTTGTGAGATAAAATCATCAGCATCAAGCCACATTTGATAGTCGCAAGTTGCATGCTCAAAAGCATAATTTCTTGCATTGGAGAAATTGTCGTTCCACCTGAAAGAAAAAACTTTGTCAGTGTAAGAAAGTGCAATTTCTTTTGTTGTATCTGTTGACCCTGTGTCAACAATAATTATTTCATCACAAAATTGCTTGGCACAGTTTAAAATCCTTGGCAATGTTTGACTTTCATTTTTGACAATCATACATAAACTTATTGTAAACATTTACACCTCGAAAAATCTTTTGTATTTTTATGCTGAATATATAATGCTATTTTATGAAAATTTTGTTTTTTTTGTTAAGGTTTGCTTTTGTAAATTTTAAAATTTGTTTGCATAAAGGCGGGAGAGTGTGATAGACTTAAAACAATGATGAGAGGTGAACTATGAAAGATGATTGCGTTTTTTGCAAAATTATCTCTGGAGAAATTCCAAGTTATAAAATTTATGAAGACGACTTTTGTATGGCATTTTTAGACATTTCAAACGATTTGTATGGACACACACTTGTTGTTTCAAAAAAACATTATGAAAATTTAATGGAATGTGATAGCCATACTTTGACAAAAATCTTGGAAACTTGCAAACTTGTTGGAAAACATTATGTTGAAAATTGTGGATTTGACGGTTTTAACATTTTAAACAATTGTGGAGAAGCCGCAGAACAATCTGTTATGCATATTCATTTCCATATTTTGCCAAGAAAGAAAAAAGACGGATTTAAGGTTTTTCCAAATTTAGGAGAAAGCAAAATCAAGATTGATAAAGCGTGCAAAAAATTAAAAATAGAAGAACCAAAAGCGACAAAAGATGTTTACACAAAAGGGGATTGTGTCGTTGCATACACTGACGGTGCTTGTTCTGGCAACCCTGGGGCTGGCGGTTGGGCAGCCATTTTGACTTATAAGGGTAAAGAAAAAATCATAACTGGGGGAGAAAAAGATACGACAAACAATCGAATGGAACTTATGGGGGCTATTGGTGCTTTAGAGAGTGTTAATGGCAAGGTTAAAAAAGTTAAACTTGTCAGCGACAGTGCTTATGTTGTCAATTGTTTTAATCAGGGTTGGATGGATAAGTGGCTTAAAAACAATTGGAAGAACAGCAGTGGAGACCCTGTGCTTAACCAAGATTTGTGGCAAAGACTGCTTAAAGCAAAAGAGAAATTTGATGTTGAATTTATTAAAGTTAAGGGACATGCAGACAACGAAAACAACAATCGTTGTGATGCTTTGGCGAGAAACGAAATTGCAAAATTGGAGGACTAAAAAGTTCTCCTTTTTTTTTGTTAAATGCCAAAAAGAAAAAGCAAAATAACTGTTATGATGCAAGAGAATGTTGCGTGTAGAATTTTTTGAAAAACAAACAATTTGACAGGCATTTTGACTTTTTCTAACATTGTTACTGATTGCACAATTGTTGAGATTCCTCCAAAACTTATTATGAAAGATGTGAGTGTGGTGGCTAAAAATGGGTAGGGCAATTGTGCAAGTTCAAAGCAACCTTTTGTTATTTCTATAGTTCCTTGAAAAAAAGCGGAAAGTGGCGGAGAAAACAAATAAAATAGCGGGGCAAAACATTCGATAACTACAAAGAAAATTGTGATTATGCAACCAACAGACAAAATGGAAAAGGTTGAGTTTGTTATGATGTCAGAGAGGCTTGTGCTTTGGAGGGGTGTGGGGACTTGACTTTCGTTTCTTGTTGTTTCCGTCTTGCTTTTTAGTTTAAAGTTGCGAAAGGCAATTCCGTTTATCAAAGCGCCAACAAGATGGCTAATGAACAAAATGTAACCAATTTTTGAACTTTTGAACATACCAATTCCAACTGCTCCAACAATGAACATTGGGCCAGAGGTTGAACAAAATGAAGTCATTTTAAATGCTTCTTCTTGAGTTATTTTCCTTTGGATATAAAGGTCTGCAACCATTTTTGAACCAACGGGATATCCCGACAAAATTGCCATTAGAAATGTGTAGGCGGAAATGGGTGGTGTTTTGAAAAGTTTCTTGCAAACTTTTGAAAATGGTTTTGTTATAGTGGGCATACAGTCAAGAGAAGAAAGAAGTTTTGTGAAAAACATAAAAGGTAAAATGCTTGGAAGAACATTTAAACTCCACGCAGAAATTCCGTTTAGTGCTTGAGATATGAATTTTGCAGGCGAAAGAAGCATACAAAACAAAATAAATAATATAAGAATTGTTGCAAGAAAGTTCATTGAAACTTGTCCTTTTGTTTTGACAGTTAAATTTTTCAAATTATGCTCCGTTTTGTTTGACTTTAAAAGGGTATTATTTTATAATTAAATAGAAATCTCTTGTTTTTAGAGGTTTGAATTTGCTGTGAAAATATTGATGTTTTTAATTCAAGCAAAGTCCTTTGGAGATTTTGTATATTATATTTTTTTGAGTGAGGGATTATGTTTAAGATTGAGAAGTTGATTGAACAGGCTAAGAAAAAACAAAAAACAATTGTTTTTCCAGAAGCAAGTTTTTCAGATAGAACCGTTGAAGCAGTTAAAATTTTGCAAAAGAAAAAAATAGTTAAGGTTTTGTTGGTTGGAGATGCAAGCGCACTTATTTTGAGAGATAAGATTTTTGAGAAATTTGACATTGTCAATCCAGTTACATTTCCTGACAGGGCAAAACTTGTGAAAACTCTTTACGAAAAAAGAAAAGAGAAGGGAATGACTTTGGAACAAGCTGATGAACTTGAAAAAGACCCATATTATTTTGCAACACTTCTTGTTGAATGTGGTTATGCTGATGGTATGGTTGCAGGTGCAGAAGCATCTACAGCATCAACTGTTAGACCCGCACTTCAAATCATTAAGGCAAAAAACAAAAAAGACCCAGTTTCTTCTTGTTTCTTGGTTTATGGCAAAAACAAATTCTTGAAAAATGAAGCATTGATTTTGTCAGATTGTGGAGTTCTTGAAAATCCAGACAGCGACACTTTGTGTGCAATTGCAACTCAAAGTGTTAAGTCCGCACAAAATTTTGGTCTTGAACCTAAAGTTGCATTTTTGTCTTATTCAACAAAAGGCAGTGCAAAAGGCGAAAATGTTGACAAGGTTAGAGTCGCATTTGAAAAGTTTAAGAAAAAAGAAAAAAATGTTGTGTGTGATGGTGAACTTCAATTTGACGCGGCAATGGTTCCGACTGTTGCAAATCAAAAGGCAAAAGACAGTCCTCTCAAGGGCAACGCTAATGTGTTGATTTTTCCAGACCTTGAGGCCGGAAACATTTGTTATAAAGCAATTCAATATGTTGGTGGAGTAAATGCTGTTGGACCAATTTTGCAAGGGTTGAAGAAACCTGTCAATGACCTCTCTCGTGGGTGTTCGGTTAATGACATTGTTGTTGTAAGTGCTTTGACTGCACTTCAATGTGAAGATAAAGAAGACAAAAAAGAAAAAGGAGAATAATTATGAAAATTTTGGTTGTTAATGCAGGAAGTTCATCACTTAAATATCAACTTCTTGATATGGAAACAGAAAAAGTTATCGCAAAAGGAAATTGTGAAAGAGTTGGTCTTTCTGAACCTTTCATCGTTTATAAGCACGACGGAAAGGAAATGAGATTTGCAGGAGCAAAAGACCACGAAGACGCAATTGCAAAAGTTCTTGCAATTTTGACAAATCCAGAATATGGTGTTGTTAAGAGTTTGGAAGAAATCGAGGCTGTTGGGCATCGTGTGCTTCACGGTGGGGAGATTTATAAAAATTCAATTCTTATTACGGAAGAATCTATTACAGAAATGGAAAAACTTGTTCCACTTGGACCACTTCACATGCCTCCAAACATTGCAGGAGTGCGTGCTTGCCAAGTTGCTATGCCAAATGTGCCACAAGTTGCAGTTTTTGACACGGCTTTTCATGCAACTATGCCAGAAAAAGCATTTATGTATGCAATTCAATATGAAGATTATGAAAAATATCACATAAGAAAATATGGTTTCCATGGTTCAAGCCACAGATTTATCACTCTTGAAACCGCAAAAATCCTTGGAAAGCCTGTTGATAAGGTTAAACTTGTTATTGCTCACATTGGAAATGGTTCAAGCATTACTGCTGTTGAAAATGGCAAAAGTGTTGACACAACAATGGGCTTGACACCGCTTCAAGGTATGGTTATGGGAACAAGAAGCGGTGATATTGATGCATCTGTTGTTCAATATCTTTGCAAGAACAAGAACATTTCTGTTGATGAAGCAATCAATTACCTCAACAAGAAAAGTGGTGTGCTTGGTGTAACAGGAGTTGACAGCGATATGAGAACTGTTGAAAAGGGTGCTGCAGAAGGTAATGCTAGATGCAGACTTGCTCTTGATATGGTTGCTTACACTGCAAGAAAACACATTGGAAGTTATTTGGCGGTGCTTAATGGTGCAGATGCTATTGTGTTTACTGGTGGCGTTGGTGAAAACGGTGCAGAAACAAGAGAAGATATCATTAGCGGAATGGAAAACTTGGGAGTTGTTCTTGATAAAGAAAAAAATGCGAACTTCAAGAGAGGCGAAGTAACTCTCATTTCTGCAGACAATTCAAAAGTTAAGATTTATGTTGTTCCAACAAATGAAGAACTTATGATGGCTAGGGACACAAAAGAAATCGTTGAAAATTTAAAAAAATCTAAATAAAACTTGACAAATGCTTTTGTTTGAGTTAAAATATATCAGCATTAGTTAAGATTTAACGAAAAACACGCTTTTTCGTAGTTCTTAAAATATTTAAAAGGAGAATTAAAATGGCTGTTCCAAAGGGTAAGGTTTCGAAAGAAAGAAAACACACAAGAAATTCTGCAAACTTTAAAGCAGAAGCTCCAACACTTGTTGAGTGTCCAAAGTGTCACGAATTGAAAGCTCCACACGCTGTTTGCAAAAACTGTGGAACTTACAAAAACAAGACAGTTGTTGAAGATAAGAAAAAGAAAAACTAATTTTTTCAAAAAAAGAGGTCGAGAATGTTTCTCGACTTTTTCATTTTTAGATTTGGGTCGAAAAAATTGGAAAATGGTTTTATAAAAACTTTTAATTTTTGATTTTTTTGTGTTATTGAGAAAAATAATTGCAAAAACAAGGGTTTTTAGGTCTATTCTTTTGACTTTTACCTTGTTTTTTTGTTATATTGATTATGGAATAATACTTATTCGTAGGCAAAAAGCAAAAGTTTGGTTTGCTTTGTTGCTTTTATGTTTAATTTTTACTGACTATGGCATTTTGTGAAATTACAAAATTTGATTGAGGGGTTTTTATGAAAGTTGTTGTTGATGCTTTTGGTGGAGATAATGCACCTTTAGAAATTGTTGAAGGAACAATTAAAGCACTTGAAAAAAACAAAGATTTGGTAGTTGTTTTAACTGGCGACGAAACAAAAATTAAAGAAATTTTGGCAGGAAGAAACGAGAGAATTGAAATTGTTCATGCAAGTGATGTGATTTCAAATGATGATTCTCCAACACTTGCAATCAGACAAAAAAAAGATTCTTCTCTTGTTAAAGCTTTTGATTGCTTGAAGGAAGGCGAAGATGTTGTGGGACTTGTTTCTGCAGGAAGCACTGGTGCAGTTTTGACTGGTGCTGTTATGAAGATTGGAAGAATTAAAGGCATTTCTCGTCCTGCACTTTGTCCGATTTTGCCAACCATTCAAGAAAACAAAACGGTTATGATTTGTGATAGTGGTGCAAATGTTGACTGCAAACCAGAACATTTGCTTGACTTTGCTCTTATGTCATCTGCATATTCTTCAATTATGAGTGGTATAGATTCTCCAAAGGTTGCACTGCTTAACAATGGTGCTGAAGAGCATAAAGGAAACGACTTGACAAAAACAACTTATCCACTTATGAAAACACTTCCAATTAATTTTGTTGGAAATGTTGAAGCGAGGGAAGTTATGTCAGGTGATGTTGATGTTATTGTAGCAGACGGTTTTGCTGGCAATGTTCTTCTTAAAAGTGTTGAGGGTGTGGCAAGTGGAATGAGCAAAATGATTAAAAAAGAAGCGAAGAAAAATTTCTTTGCAATGCTCGGCGCTTTGATGATGGGCAAATTTAAAGGTTTAAAAGCAAAAATGGACATAAACAAATATGGTGGAGCTCCATTCCTTGGTTGCAAAAAGTTGATTGTAAAAACTCACGGGTCTGCAAAAAGAGAGGTTGTTTGCAACACGATTTTGCAAGTTGTTAAACTTCACGAAAATAAGCTGAACGAAAAAATTGAGTCTATGATTGCTGAAAAAACAAAAAGTGTAGAGGCGAAAAATGATTAGTAAAAAAATTGATTATTCTTTCAGGGACAAAAAATTGCTAAAAACAGCACTTACTCATCCATCAAAATCGAAAGATAATTATCAAAGACTTGAGTTTTTAGGCGACAGTATTTTAAACTTCTTGGTTGGCGAATTTTTGTTTAAAAATTGTCAAAAGCAAGAAGGCGAACTGACAGTTTTGCGTTCAAGACTTGTTTCCGAAAATCATTTGGCACAATGCTTTGATGAAATGGGGTTGCAAGAAGATGTTATTGCTGGCAAGAGTTTGAATGGCGATATTACAACGGCAATCAAAGGAGATGTGATTGAGGCAATTATTGCAGGAATTTATCTCGACAGCAATTTAGAAACTGCAAGACAATTTGTCGTTGAGAAATTGCATATTGAAAGTTTTGAAGAAGCAAAAGATGAAAACTATAAGACGCAACTTCAAGAACTTGTGCAAGCAAATTTCAAGTGTTCGATAAAATATGAAACTGAAAAAGTTGAAAATCTTTTTGAAGCAAAATTCTATATGGACGATGAAGTTATTTCAAAAGGATATGGCAAAGACAAGCAAACCGCAGAGCAGAATTGTGCTTATGTTGCTCTTTCAAAATTGTTTGTTGAATGAAAAATTTTAATGTGAAAATTTATTGTTTTTGAAATTGTGATTTTAAATTAAAGAAAAAACAAAGTTATCAAAAGATAACAATCAATCTAAAATTTAAGGTGATTTTATGTATTTTAAGAAAATTGAAATGGTCGGCTTTAAATCGTTTGCAGACAGAACTTCCATTGAGTTTAATGGTGGTTTTACTGCAATCGTCGGACCAAATGGTTGCGGAAAAAGTAATGTTTCTGATGCTATTCGTTGGGTGCTTGGTGAACAAAGCGCTAAGTCTTTGCGTGGGGATAATATGCAAGATGTTATCTTTAAAGGAACTGAAAAAAGAAAGAGTTTGTCTTATTGTGAAGTAACTCTCATTTTTGACAACTCTGACAGATTTTTTGACATCGCTTTTGACGAACTCTCTATCACAAGAAAACTTTACCGTTCAGGCGAAAGTGAATATTTGATTAACAAAAATACTTGCCGTTTGAAAGATATCACTGAACTTTTGTTTAATAGTGGTATTGGAAAAAATGGTTATTCTGTCATTGGACAGGGAAAAGTTAGTCAAATTGTTGACCAAAAAGCAGAAGACAGAAGAACTATGTTCGAAGAAGCTGCAGGCGTTGCAAAATTTAAGTCTAAAAAAGATGAAGCGGAGAGAAAACTTGAAAAAATAAGAGAAAATCTTGTTCGTCTTGATGACATTTGTGCGGAAATTGACCGCCAAATGGGGCCACTTAGAAAGCAAGCGGAAGATGCAAAGAAATATTTGGATTATAAAGGGCAACTTAAAGATTTGGAAGTTAATGCTTACATTTTTCAATATGAAAACGCAAGCGTTGTAAAAGACCAAATTAAACAAAAAATGCAAGCCATCGAAGAAGAATTGTTTGCTAGACAAACAGACCTTGAAACTATTTCAAAGAACTATGATGAAGATATGGACAAACTTTCTTCTTTTGATAAAGAAATTGCAAAACTCAATGATGAGATTTTGCGTCTTACTGTTGAACTTGAAAAGCAAGAAGGCGAAACAAAAATTGCAAGAGAAAGAATTAATTTTACCTATAAAGAAAACGACAGAATTAATCTTGATTTGACTAATGCAAATGTTGTGTTGGAAAATTGTCAAGAACAAGAAGTTGAAAAAACTGAGAAAAAGAAAGATTTGCAAGACAGGCTTGATGCTTTGAAACTTGCTTATGCACAGGCCTCTGATGAGCATTTGAAACTTGTTGATGAAATGTCGTTAAATGAAACTGAAGCAGGTCAATCTCAACAAAAAATGATAGAAACTTTGGGTTCTCTTTCTGATGTTAGGAGCAGTGTTTCAAGGTTGGAGGCAGAGAAAGCAATTTTGCTCCAAAATAGAGAAAATCTTGAAAAGAACATTGTTGAAACAGAAGAAAAATTGACCACTGCAAAAGAACAGTTTGATGTTACTTCAAAAAACATTGAAAAAGTTAAAGCAGAATATGAAAATGTGAAATCTGAATATGAAGATGTTGTTGGAAGAATTTTTGTTGAAACAAAAGAAGTTGCTGAACTTGAAACAACAAAGGCAAATATGACTACACACATTAAAGTTTCAGAAAACAGAATTAAACTTTTGACAGAAATGCAATCTGAATATGAAGGTTATGCTGGAAGTGTTAGAAGAATTTTGAAAGACAGTGAAAAGAATTCTGAAATTAGCAAGAAAATTGTTGGTGTTTTGGCAAACTTGATAAGTGTTCCTGCACAATATGAAACCGCCATTGAAGTTGCTCTTGGCAATGCTGTGCAAAACATTGTAACTTACAATGAAAATGGTGCAAAAGATTTGATTTCTTATTTGAAAGAGAATAACTATGGTCGTGCGACATTCCTTCCTATTAACACTATGAAAAGAAGAGATATGGATGCTCGTGCCATTGCGGGAAGAAAAGGAGTTTGTGGAATCGCAAGCAAACTTATCTCTTTTGACAAGCAAATTGACAATGTTATTAGCAACTTGCTTGGTGGAACTGTTGTTGTTGACAATATGGGAACTGCTGTTGCATTGGCAAAGGATACAAGTTTCAGTTTTAGAATTGTTACTCTTGATGGCGGTGTTGTTAGCACTCAAGGGTCTTTGACAGGCGGAAGTAGAAAGAGTGATGCTGTCAATCTTATTTCTAGACAAAGAGAAATTGAAACATTGACAAGTGAAGTTGAAGACTTGACAATGAGGGAATATGAGATTAAGAACAAAATTGACCTTATGAAAGTTGATTTGAATGCCTATAAAAACAGAGAAAAACAACTTTCAATTAAGAAAGGTGAATTGGAAGTAAGTTTGGCAAAAGAACAAGAGAAATTTGAAGCATTGAAGAATGATTTGACAGAACTTGAAGATGAAAACAATGTTTATAAGATGGAAAACAACACTGTTACAAACAAACTTAAACTCATCGACCAAGACCTGTCCCAAACAAACATTGTTCAAAATGCTTTGAGTGGAAGTTCTGAAGATGTTAACTTGCTTGTTAAACAAAAACAAGAAAGATATAATCAAATCAGACAAGCTCGTGATGAAATTGTTGCTCGTATGACAACAATTAAGGTTGACATTGCCGCTTGTGAAGAAAAACTCAAGGCGATTTCTGATGAACTTGACAGAATCTTGATTGAAAAAGACAAACAACAATCAAACATTGAAGTTTTGAATGCTCACTTGAAAGAAAATGAAGCTTTTATTGCCAATGCTGAGGAAATCATTAGACAACAAATTGAAAATGCAAAACCTTCTGAAGCAAAAGATAAATTGCAAGCAATCAGAAAGAACAGAGAAAACATTGAAAACAGCAAAATAGCAATTTCAGCAGAAATTAAGAAACTTGATGAAGAAAAAGTTGTTACAATGGACACAATTGCAAAAGTTAAAGACAAACAATATAAAGAAGAAGCAAACCTCTCTAAAGTTGACACCGAACTTGAGGCAATGCAAGAAAGAATTTATGAAGAATATAGTTTGACTTATAATGGTTGTTTGGAATTTAGACGCCCTGATTTTGAAATTAAAGAGGCCCTTATTGCAATTAACAAACTCAAAAAAGACATTTCTGCTTTGGGTTATGTAAATGTTCACGCAATTGAAGATGTTTCAACTTTGCTTGAAAGATATAATGACCTTTCAACGCAATCCGAAGACTTGAAAAAAGCAGAGGAAGATTTGGTTAAAATCATTAAAGACCTCTCAACCGAAATGCTTGAGAAATTTAATGATGAGTTTAACAAAATCAACGAAAGTTTCAAAATTGTGTTCAGAGAGTTGTTTGGTGGTGGAAATGCAAGACTTGAACTTACTGAGTCAGAAGACCCTCTTGAAGCAGGGGTTGAAATTATGGTTCAACTTCCTGGCAAGGCGGCAAACAATTTGTCGCTTTTGAGTGGTGGAGAAAAAACTTTGACAGCAATTGCTCTCTTGTTTGCAATTTTGAGATTGAAACCACTTCCATTCTCACTTCTTGACGAAATTGAAGCGGCACTTGATGATGCAAACATTGAAAGATTTGTAACATATTTGAAAAAACTGTCGCAAACAACACAATTCATTGTTATTACACACAGAAAACCAACAATGGAACTAGCTGATGGTTTGTATGGTGTTACAATGGAAGAAAAGGGAGTGTCAAAAATTGTTTCAGTTAAACTTGCTGATGCTATGGCACAAGTTGAGTCTGGAAAATAGAGGTGTTGTAATGGGATTGTTTAAAAAGATTGGAAATGCATTAAAAAAGACAAAAGAAGCATTGGCAAGAAAAATCGATGCCTTGCTTTCTCATGGGGAAGTCGATGATGAACTTTTTGAAGATTTGACGGACATTTTGATTTCTTGTGATATAGGTGTTAAGTCATCAATGGAAATTGTTGATGAGGTACGGGTAGAAGCACATAAAAGAAAAATTCGCAAAGCGGAAGGTGTTAAAGAACTTTTGAAAGAAACAATTGCGGGTTATTTTGAAAATGCTCCAAAAATTGACATTCAATATCCTGCAATTATCACAATTATTGGCGTTAATGGTGTTGGAAAAACAACAACAATTGGGAAACTTGCCAACTATTTCAAAAATCAGAAAAAAACAGTAACTCTTGTTGCTGGTGATACCTTTAGGGCGGCAGCATCTTCACAACTTAATGAGTGGGCTGGAAGAACAAAAACAAGAATAATTAAACACGCAGAGGGAGCAGATGCCGCCGCTGTTGTGTTTGATGGAATTGCAAGTGCAAAAGCAAACAACACTGATGTTTTGCTTGTTGACACTGCAGGAAGATTGCATACGAAAGTAAATTTGATGTCAGAACTTCAAAAGATTGAAAGAATTATTGACAGAGAATATGACTCTGCGAATAAATATAACTTCATTGTTCTAGATGCAACAACCGGTCAAAATGCACTTTCACAAATTAATGCTTTTTCTGAATATGCAAAGATTGATGGAATCGTTTTGACAAAACTTGACGGAACTGCCAAAGGTGGTGTGATTATTGCAATTGAAAAAGAATATAATCTTCCTGTTGTTTTTGTTGGAACTGGAGAAGGTGTTGACGACATTGATTTTTTCAATGCAAAAGAATTTGTTGACGAATTATTTTAATTAAATTAAAGTCGAATTTTTCGACTTTTTTTTATATTTGCATTTTAAATTATTTTTTTGATATTTATTTATATTTGTAAATTATATTGATATTCCTCAAAAATCGTATATTTTAGTGGGGAACATATAAATAATATTTTTATTTATATAATTAATATCATTAATTGAAAAATATAGGTCAAATTATTTGGAAAAAGTGAAAAATATGTGTATAATAGTAATATGAAAAGAAAAACAAACTACTTATTTCAAGATAAAAATGAAGAAAAAATTTATAAAAAAACCTTTCCTAACTTAAAAATGAGAGGGGGGGGGGTATAAGCAATATTCGCCACGTATTTGGGCGTTGGTTGTGTGCCTTGCATTTGTTTTTTTGGGCGGAATAATTGGGTTCGTTTTTCCTTTGTCGTCTATGAAAGATGACAACATCGTTGCAAATGAAGATGTGGTTACTTTTCAAAGAAGCGATGTGGGGTCCTCTTGGGCCTGTGAAATGTGTGTAGAAAATTGTACAACTGGAGAAACATATTGGGTTGAAGATGGTGAATCAGTTTCTTTTACTATAAATAGTAGCACGAATTATTGGTATATTTCTGATGACAATGTGTTTAATTATTACATATATATCGGCGATGACTCGGGAATGTCGGACAGGTATTATGCAACTTATAGTCCTATGAATGGTAGTGAAAAGATTATTACTTTTGGAATTAGGGATCAGGAGTACAGTTTTGGTAGGACATATTTTAATGCAAATGGCGGCTCGTTTCAAAAATATGATGGAACTCACTCAAATAAGGTTTATAATGCTGAACAAAAGATAGGTAATTATAATGGGCAAAATGTTTATAAGGGCAACAATGGCGAAGCATATTGTGCTTGGTTTTGGGGAATTTCTGGAAAAATCTATCCATTGCTTGTTTCAAGAACCCCAACATCAGTGTATTTTTATGACGATAATGCTGGCGGACACACGGATTATCTTAGTTTTACATATAACGGCGAAACTTGGTATGTTTCAAACTCTTATCTTTTGGATATACAAAACTATTGGAATGACCACACCGATTATCAAGCATTTATTGGTGTTGACCAATCTGGATATCTTCTTCATCAATTTGATACATTTGATTCGGAGGGAAATTGGCAATATGATGAATATAGACTTATTACGAGTGAAGATGATTTGATTCGCTATGCAGCAGAAAAAATGCTGATAACACTTGATACAGAAACCTCCCTTTGGGAACAAGGGTTTTCTGGCGGGGGAATTCAGTTTCCAGATGACCCATATAGACGCTTTTACTCTTTTTCGGGTTGGTACACTGCTAGAAGTGGTGGAACAAAGGTTACTTCTTCAAGTTCAAAGGCTGGACACAACAGAACGCTGTATGCACAATATTCGCTTGGATGGTCAGATGTCATTGTTGACACAAATTGCGATGCTTTGGGTGGACAATGGATTATTGATAATGATGGTGAATATGCATCTGTTAGTTCTAGCAGTTCATTAAACTATAACAGTTTTTATTATGTCTTAAATGACAACGGAGTGTCTTCAGTAAGTAATTTGAAAAAAACAGGGCATACAATTACTGGTATATCTGTATGCGATTCTTCAAGAAATCGTGGTAGTAAAGTTTATACTCTGTCAGAGTTGCAGAATGGAATTTCTGCATTGACGCTTTATCAAGATTATTACAACACATTTGGTGTTGACCCTGTTGTAGCGCACAAAATGTATATGATTTTTGTTTGGCAAAAGAATACATATACTCTATCAGTGCGTTTGGGAAGTTATAATTCAAGTTCGGGCTATACGGTTACTCTTTCTGCTCCAGGATGTTCAATTTCAAACTCTAAATTGACACAAACAAATTCAACTTCAACAATTTATCATACTTATTCAACTACAGCATTAACAATTACTTTAACTCGAAGTGATGCACACTTACAGATTTATGTTGATGGTAGTTTGGTTTCGCAAGCAGAAGGCTCGACATCTTATAGGTGGACGCCAAACGCAAACCGAACGCTAACTTGGTATCTTAGAGAATTATCTACTGTTAGGGTATCTAGCGACGATAATGGAATTTCTGGTGTTACATTTAGTTCAAGTGCAAACAATCCTAGTGGTTGTTCTACAGTTTCAAACGCAACATCTCTTACAAATGTAAGGCAAGGAACAATTGTTGATTTTAAGGCCAATGTAAAATCCGGATATATTTTTGAGGGTTGGTATAATGGCTCGACAAGAGTTTCAACAAGTGCCAGCTATTCAGGAGTAACAATTTCAGGTGATTTAAGTCTTACCGCAAAAGCTACAAAGATATATGATTTGATAAAATATGACAACACAGGGCAATATCACTACTTTGAAGATGGGCATTACCCGCAATCCTATGTTGGAGATTCGCTGAATTCAACATTGAACAGTTGGTACACTTCACAATCTTCAACGGCAACTTATGTTATTAATCGTCAGACAACATATTGTTATACATATAACGGAACAAAATATGCGAGGGTATATTGTCCAAAATCTAGCACAGTTACATTAAGCAGTGGAAGCAGTAAGAGTTTCTATAGTGGCACATATTATTGGTTTACTGTTGCACCAATTCGTTGGAGGGTTAGTGATTATGCTGTGAGTTCAGATTATTATTCGACAACACTTTATTCTAGATTTGTTAATGATGGGTGCGTGAATGGTGTAAGTGAATATGTCTTGCATTATGGCGCCATCAATGATTCAGTTGTGCCAACCCTTGAAGGCTGGAAGTATGTCGATGGGGGAGTCCATACTGATGTAAGATATAATAACAGTGCTGCAAATTGTTTGTCATATACAACCACTATCAAAGAATTTGATTATTTTAACGACACAGGAACAAACAAAAAAGTGTTGCATGAGACAATTTCCTCAGAAGGGATTTATCAAGCATCAATAAGTGATATCGATTCGGCAGGAATAACAGATTATAGGGCAAAGGCAACGGATTTGGTTTGTATGCTTGTTGGAATTGATTATGGTGATTATTGCAGTTATTCAACGAGAGATTTATATAACTTGGGTTGTGGAAAGTCTGTAACAGCAGACGGTACAGTGCGTAATTTGTGGCTTAATTCTGCTTGCGGTGTCAGATTTGTCTATGCAAGCACAGGGAAGTCTAGTTGATGGATAAATTTGGTGCGAATTTATTGTTGTAATTCGTTGTTATATTAAAGATTAATTAAAAAATGAATTTGTTGATAAAAAAACACAAAGAATATTCTTTGTGTTTTTTTTGTTTGTGTTTTTTTAATTTTTGTTATTAAAGAGATTTTCTTTAACAACAAAAGTGTCGAAAGAGATGAGAGTCTATTTTGTTTTTTCAATAGTTCCGCAAGAAATGCTTGCGTGAATTTTGCCGTTTATATCCGTTTTTGAATCAAAAAGTTTGAGTTCTTCTTGAGTGAGTTGTTTTGTGAGTTCTTGTTCGTTTGTTCTAATTCCTAAATCTACAAAGAATGAAAACATATTGATAAGATGTTTGTCTTCTTGTGTTAATGCTTTACTTCTTTCTTCTTGAAGATAACTGTAAATTTGTCTGCGAACAACTTCTTTAACTTCAGGATTGTTGATAGGCAAAAAACAGTTTGCCATAACAAAATAACTTTGAGGCGAACTTTGCGTTTTGTCATAGTTTAAGGTTACGATTCTGAATTTGATATTTTTCAAAAAGTCATCTGTGATTGTTGTGATGCTTTTTACTTTTTCCAAGTTCTTGTTTGAGTGAATTCTGCTGAATGACTCAAGTCTTTTGCAATATCCAGATTCTTTAAATGGTGTTAAAATCATTATTGCCCTCCATAATTTAGTTTCAAGAGTTCTATTTACGACCTTATTTAATCATACATTTTTGCATTTGTCAATAGGCAATTTTGAGATTTTTGAAACTTATTTTTATAAAATAAGTCAAATTTTGACATTTTTCAACATATATCAAGTCTATAGGAGTTGGTATGATTGTTGAAAGTTTTTCTTATTTTTTTAGTAGGATATGTCTTTTTAGTAATTTTGTAAGCACTGCGCAAGGGTTTCCCAAACCACTATCTGCAGAAGAAGAAAGAAAAGAGTTTGCGAAAATGAAAAAAGGTGATGAAAAAGCGAGAGAAAGACTGATTAGCCACAACTTGCGGCTTGTAGTTCATATTGTTAAAAGATATACAAACTCAATGGAGGCAGATGATTTGCTGTCCGTTGGAACCATTGGACTTATGAAAGCAATCGACTCATTTGATTATGACAAAAAGGTTCAGCTTTCAACTTATGCGGCAAGGTGTATTAATAACGAAATTTTAATGCTTATTCGTTCCAACAAAAAACACAAAAATGTCGTTTCTCTGAACACTCTTATGACCAATTCTGATGATGACAAAGATTTGGAATTGCAAGACCTTTTGTCGTCTGACGAAGAAGAGTTTTTTGTGCAAGTTGACAACAACATAACAATGGAAAAGGTTAAGCGTATTATTGAAAGAAAACTTGATGCAAGAGAAAAACTTATTATCAAACTTCGTTATGGCCTTGGCGAAGAAAAAGCATTGACACAAAAAGAGGTTGCAGAGAGATTGGGAATTTCTCGTTCCTATATTTCTCGTATTGAAACAAAAACTTTGAAAACCATTAGAGATGAATTCCAAAAAAGCACAGAGAGGGGAATTGAAAATACCAAAAAAATTTAATTTTTTTAATCAAAATGCTTGACAGGTTTTTCATTTGATTTTATTATTATAATATATATTCAATTATAACTTTTTTTGTCTTTTTTGATTATTTTTTTGCTTGCAAAGAGGAGGCTGCCTATGGAAAAATCTGAGTTTATAAACCTTGTTGAAAGACTTATTATTCCGCTTTTTACCGGGGCGTATTTGGCGGGGGAAACGGAGTCGTCTCAAAGAGATATGGAAGTTGCTTTGGGCAAAAGCAATTCTGTTTTGTTGAAACCTACAAAACTTGATGATTATCGTATTGTTTTGCAACGAAGCCAGGCTTTTAAGTCTTTTGAAGTCAGCCTTATTCGTGCCATAATTCACGAAATTAACGAAATTTCAAGTCTTGATATTTATGATAAAAACTATGAGAGAAAACTTCAGCAAATGGCAATTGAAAAAGCGCTTGTTGAAAGCTTGACTGAAACGGGAAGTGAAACAATTTTGGGCATCATTAATGCTCTCTCAAAATGGGCATCAAGAACTTATGAGGGGTCAACGGTTAGACTTGGGATTCTCGTAAATTTAGGTGGACACGCTGATGAAAACAATTTGGTGCATTATACGGACATTATAAACAGCGATTTCTTTGCTTTGTTTACTGATGGTCTTTCTTCTTTTGTTGAATTTGACAAAGAGGGAAATTTGATGGGGTATAGCAACATTAAAAACCCAAAATCTGTTCCAACAATTTCTCCTTATGTTTTTGAAAAAGTTGCAAGAATTTGCAATGATAAAAGAGTCGGCATTGTTTTGACAGAAGAAGGCGATATTTTGATTTTTTATGCAAGACAACTTATTTTTGCAAAGAGAAATGGCCACTGGTGTGTTTATTCTCACGAAGAAGTTATTAGACTTCTCTACAATAATGTGTCTTATACGGCAAAACAGATTCGTAGAGCAATTTATAACACTGCACTCGACTGCTCTTTTGCTTATAAAGGTGCTTGCTTGGCATATATTAACAAAGATAAAACAATCGAAGCGTTGAATCATATTGATGCTGGGGATATTATTTCTGAAGAACATTTTAATATGAAAAAACAACTTGAACTTAATGAGGCCGAAATGCTTTATAATATGGGTAACGCAAAAAAAATTATTGACAAGTTCAGCCTTTCTTATGATGATTTTTTGAGTATGAACAAACATACGAAAACTATGGCAATTCGCAATATGGTTGCAGGAAAAAAGTTGTTTGAACTTGACAGAAAGATGATTGAAGAAATGACTTCTGTCGATGGGGCAACAATCGTTGACTACGACGGAACAATTATTGCTGTTGGGGCAATTATTAAAATTGAAGCAGGAAGTCAAGGTGGTGGAAGACTTGCAGCAACAACCACTATGGCAAAATATGGTGTTGCGATTAAGGTTTCTCAAGATGGCATTATGCAAGGTTTTAGTGTCGATAAACACGGAAAAGTTAAACAAATTTTCTATGTGGGATAAATTTCAAATTCTTTTATTGTTTTTGTTTGTGATTTTCAAGACTTCTCACAACTAGTTGAGAGGTCTTTTGTTGGGGAGATTTATGGTAAGAAAGGCAAATGTTAAAGACTTGGACAAGATTGCTTTGCTTTCGCAAAAGGTCTATTCTGAACCAAATATTGAAGTGTTGAAGAAAGAGTTTTTAGACTATTTGCAAGAAGAAAATAACCTTGTCCTTTTATCGGAAATTAATGGAGAAAGTGTGGGATTTGCGCACATAACAATTAGGCACGACTATGTTGAGGGGTGCGACACATTTAATGTGGCATATTTGGAAGGAATATATGTTGAAAAAACTTTTCGAGGACGGGGAATTGCAAGAGAATTTGTGAACTTTGCTGTTGATTGGGCAAAGAAAAAAGGTTGCAATGAATTTGCAAGTGATTGCCAATTGACAAACTCGGAAAGCATTGAATTTCACAAGGCGATAGGATTTGAAGAAGTTGGTCGGATTGTTTGTTTTAAGCGAACAATTTAGAACCATTAAAAAGGAATTTAAAAATGAAAAGATTGTTGAGAATTGGAAGTGGGTTGTTTGTCTATTCAATAATTCCAATCCTGTCTTGGATTGTTCTTTCTCAAGTGGTTGGCGATAGTCGAATATCAAATGTATTTTCTATTACTTATGCATTACAGTTTGTTTGGACCATTTTAAAATTGTTCTTTGGGTCGGGTGCAAACATTAGAAAAGAGAAAGAAAAAGATGAAAACGCAGTTCTAAACGGAATGTTTTGGGGAACTATTTTTTCTGCGTTAATTTTTTCCATTCCATTAGTTTTTGTTGATAAATATATTGCTTTTTTTGGGCAAGATGCTGAATTTTATCGCATTTATGTTATTTTTGGAGTTGCGTTATTGTTTTTGCAAGTGGCATTTTCTTTTGTTATTGAAAAACTATATTTTGAAGACAAGGAAAAACTTGCAAATATTCACTTATTTGTGTTCAATATTACAAATTTCGTTGTTTTGATTTTTCTTGTTTGGCTCATTAAAATTACTTGGCTCGCACTTTTGATAACCTTGGCAGTTTTGCTTGTTTATGTCATAGTTTTATATATATGGCAGTTTAGAAAATTTAAAATTGACTTCAAATTTTTCAAAAATTTCAAATATGAGTCAGCAAACATATTTTCAGCATTATTTTCTTTTTGTATCTTTTTGTTTGCATATAAATATGTCTTTTCTGCAGGAGAAGAATATTTAGTTGCTCTCAATCTTGTTTCATTATGCACGGACACTCAATGGGACTGTTTGGGGGCAATTTCAACTGTTGCAAAAGTTGACATTTCTAAGAACAGGTTTGATTATAAACAGGAATTAAAAAATTCATATATTTTTTCAGCAATTATAATGTTGTCGAGCATTGTTATGACTTTTGGTCTGTTTAGCGTCTATAATGCAAATCTTTTATTGGTTGTCATATTTTTGTTGTTTGAACTTTTAGATATGGTTTTATGGACTTATGTAGCTTCGATGACCGTGGTTGTTCAATTGGAATATTCCGCTGTTCTAAATACGGGACTATGTTTGGGGTGCAAGGCAATTAGAACCATTCTATCTCTTGTTCTTATGACTGCATTTTGCACAGTTATTGGTCAAGTTGTTGAAACTGTTTTGTTGTTTGTTGTTTTGTTGACTATTCGTTTTGTTAAATTTAGATTGGTTGGTGGAAAACTAAAAAATAAAAACCTAAATGTTGATGATTGGGTTGTTAAAAGATTTAAAGATTATTGTCGAGAAGAATTCTTCTCAAATTAATTGACATATATTTTTTCTGCTTGACTTCGAGTTTCTTTTGTGATAGAATCTAAAAGACAGTTGGGCAGATGGTCGCTGTGTGTTCGTAATGGACACAGAGAGGAAAGTCCGAGCATCAAAAGAACAAGGTGCCAGTTAACGGCTGGTGGAGGCGACTCTAAGGATAGTGCAACAGAAATAGACTTCCATATTTTAAATATGGTAAAGGTGGAAAGGTAGGGTAAGAGCCTACCGGGTGATTGGCAACAATCATTGCTCTGTAAACCCCACTTGATGCAAGATTAAGTTTAGGCAAATGTGTGTTCTTTCACGCCTAACAAAAATATCGCTTGAACTTGTTGGCGACAACAAGTCTGGAAAGATGACCGTCTAATACAGAACTCGGCTTATAGCCCAAGTGTCAAAATTACCACTTTTAGAGTGGTTTTTTTTATTGTTTATTATATATTATAATTTTTAAAAACATTTGAAAATTCTGTAAAATTATTTGGAAAAATGATGTTTTTTGTATATAATAAAAAAGAAAAAGACAACTGATTTGTGCTGGAATTGAAACAAAAAATTAATTTAAAGGAAAAAGCGTTGATAAGGAAATATTTTTTTGGATTTTTGATAGCAATTTTGGCAATAACCTCACTGTGCGTGGGGGTGGGTATTTGCGGTTGCCTCCCTAACTCTCAAAAGGTCTATGCAGATAGTGAAATAAGTGCAAATTCTACCTCTAGCGGGCGATTTGAACTTAAATATGATAGCATAAAGCAATATTTCTATTTTGAAGATGGATATTATCCGCAAAGTTATGTTGGAAATTCGTTGAACGCAACATTAAACTCTGCAGGACTTTCTGTGCAATATTCTTTGACTGTTGCTGGAAATTTGTGTGGAGTATATACATATAACAATGAAGAATATTTAAAACTGACAGCGCCAAAGAGTGTTTCTGTTTCATTGGACGGAACGAGTGTAAATTTTGTTGCTGGCAGTTTTTATTGGTTTAAGTTGGAGCCAATTCGCTGGAGAGTGAGTGATTTTGGAGTGGCACAAAGCAGTAAACCTGCAGAATTTGTTAATATTTCTGAAGAATTTGCAAAAAAAGCAGTTAGTGATTTGGTTTTGGATTGGGGATCAATAACTGAAGGTTCAGTTTCAGAACGATGGTTTTATACATCGAGTGCGATTTATTCTCAATTTGAATCAAATTTTTCTACAATGAGTAATGAAAGCAGTTTGAGTGGTTTGCAATTTGCAACAGAAGGAAGTTATGTGTTTGACTATTTTAATTCTTCACATATTAATGTTCCTGTGAACACTCAAACGAGGACCCTCATTGGAGTCTATCAAGTTTCGCAAGATGAATTAAATGAGAATTTTACAAACCAATGTGCTTTTGCGAGTGATTTAGTATGTATGTTATCCGGAATTTCAGACACGCAATTTTGCAATTATTGGACAAGGAACTTGTTTAACTTGAACAATGGGATTTACATTACTGATACGGGAATTTCAAGAAATCGCTATATGACATCTAACTGTGGCATAAGACTTTGTTATTCTGCTCTTGTTCCTGTTGGTGATGCGACACTAAAAATAGGAACAGAATTGAATGCTATTATGAAGAATGCTTCTGATTATTCAACTGAAGACACAACTGTCAAAAAAATTATTTTTGATTATTTTACGAATGGGACAGTTGGTAATTATGTTGTCAATGGAACTAATGTAATATCTGGAAAGTCTGGAAAAAGTTGTGGAGCAACTTCAGGTCAAATTTATTGCTATGGCAGAGGAACAGAAACTGTTTATGTGCTTTCTAACGCATCTATTGTTATGCCAAGTGATGCGTCATACTGCTTTTACAATTTTAAATCTATAACAAGCATTGTTTTTAACAATTTTGACACTTCAAATACAACTGATATGGAATATATGTTTGGGTCGTGTGGATACAGTGCCACTGATGTGTATTTAGATTTGTCGAGTTTGAATACGGCGAATGTTACGAACATGAGAAGAATGTTTGACTCTTGTGGACAATATGCAACAAACAGTGTGTCGTTAGACCTATCAAGTTTCAACACGGCAAAAGTAACCAATATGCAAGGAATGTTTCGCTGGTTTGCAATGTATTATAATAGTTGTGCACACCTTGACTTATCCAACTTTAATATGAGTTCTGTTACGGATGTAGCAAATATGTTTTATCAGGCAGGAATGAAAGCTCTTGACATTTCATTTAACTTCTCGCGGCTGTCAAGTTTGGGCGGTATTTTTTATAATAATGCCGTGACCAGCATTAACTTTTTATCGGTTGATACATCTAATATTACAGATATATCAGGTATGTTTGTTGATTGTTATAATCTTACCTCAATAGACTTATCATCATTTGACACATCAAATGTAACTGATATGTCCTTCATATTTTGGAGTTGCGATAAACTTACATCAGTAGATTTATCATCATTTGACACATCAAAGGTAACTGATATGTCAGGGATGTTTAAACAATGCCTCAACCTCGAATCAATAGATTTATCATCGTTTGACACGCGAAATGTGGTAAATATGAGTGAAATGTTTTCCGGGGCACGTTATGAGATGAAACTTAAGACGATTATTGTTTCTAATTTGTGGTTGACCAATGCGGTTACATCTTCAACAGATATGTTTTATTGTTGTTATAATTTGATTGGAGGAAGTGGAACAACATATAATCGTAGTTACATAGATAAAACTTATGCCCGAATTGACTTTGGCGGAAGTCTGCCAGGTTATTTGACGGATATAAATGGAGATGAAGATGCTGTTTATTGGCAAGAAGGAGTTTTGTTTAACGAACTTGATGCAGGTAATTTTTCTGTAATGGAAAAGGTTGTTTTTGACTATTTCACTGATGGGGTAGTTGGAAGATATCTTGAGAGAGGTAATAATGTTCTCTCCAACTTTTCTAGATTGCAACTAGGGGAGATTTATGTTTATTACGACTATGGTGCTCAGTGTGTTGCATATGTGTTGTCTAACAATCCTATATATTTGCATCAAGGTACTAATTTGTTTAGCGGTCTAGGGAGTTTGAAAGAGCTTGTTTTAAACAATTTTGACACTTCAAAAGTTACAGACATGTCGTATATGTTTGGGGGGTGTTATCAAATAGAAGAATTGGACCTTTCTTGTTTCAACACGGCAAAAGTTGAGAACTTGAACCAATTCTTTATGGGGTGCTCCGAACTTAAAAGGGTTTATGTTTCGGATACATGGGTGCTTTCTGACGAAGCACAAAGTTCTGATGAAGTAACTTTGGATTGTAATGAATATTTGACAGGAGGGAAGGGTTCAAAAGCAATAGATTTAAGCGATTACGCTACTTATGCTAGGGTGGACGGTGGTTCCGAGGCTCCTGGTTATCTAACACATATTTCAGATAAAAACAAAGTATTCTTGAAAGATGGGTGGGATGTAAATCCGCTTTTAACTAGTGCTGATTATGGAGCTGAGTATTATTATTTAACATTTGATTATTTTACAGACGGAATTGAGGGAAATTATGTTGTAAACGGGGACAATGTTATAGCAAACATTACTCCGATTGATGCAGGACTTGTATCAGGCAAAATTTTTATTTATGGTGATGGTGGCAGTGGACATATTTATGTTCTTTCAAATTACGAAATGATGTTTCCTCAAGATGCAAGTGGAATGTTTTACGGTTTGGAGTATGTTAGGGAAATTTATTTGTTAAATCTAAATCCTTCTTGTGCAACAAATTTATGTCAATTGTTTATGTGTTGTTATAATCTTAACAAAATCTATGTTGAGAATGATTGGGTGTTGACAGAGGAAGCTTTGTATTCTGATGAGGTTTTTTTTGACACAGGTGAAATCATTGGTGGTGCAGGAACAAGTTCTTGGGAATCGGGTGAAGAGTCTGCATTATATGCGAGAATAGACGGAGTTCAGGGGCCTGGTTATTTTACGCATATTAGTTCTAAGACAAATTCTGAGCTTAACGAACAAGAAAAAGTTCCTTTTGCATTGGGCTCATTGTTTTCAGGGGTGTTTGGAGGCATTGTTTTATTTTGTATTGCAAAAAAAAAGAAAGAAAATTGTTTTTAAAGAAAATCATAAAAGATAACGCATTAAAATGTGAGTGAGAATATATTTGTTAATTTTAATGCACAATATTTGTATGTATTTCAATTATCACGCAAAGATTAAAAGATTGATTGAGCAGGGGCATTGCGTTGGGTTTGAGAGGTTGGAGGAGTATCACAAAATTTCGCCATGCATTTTGATATATTTCGACAACAAAAAACCTATGCCCATTCGAGAGCATAGGTTTGAAGAATACTTGTTTCTTTTTGCAAAATTTGGAGTTAAAGAAATTTTATAAGAGAGTTGTATTTTAGGATTTTCAGATTTTTGTAATTTCCAAGAAAAAAAATATATTGTTGGAGTGTTGTTGTATGTAAAAGTGCCAGGTTTAAGGTATAATAATTTCTTGGTTATTTCACTTTTTTGATAAACATTGGAAATGATGATAAAAATAAAAAAAGAATTTTAACTAATTCTTTTTTTTGTTTTTCAAATTATTTATGATTTTTCTATTTTTTCAAGTGATGCTTTGTTTTTCTTTCTTCGTAGAAGCTCTACAATCAAAACGATAGTTCCATATATAAGGACATAAATTGGGGCCATAACCCATGCATTTAGGGGAGTGCCACTAAGAATGGGTGTTTTAATGTGAAAAGCATCTCCATATCCAAGAGCCCCAATAAGAAATGCTCCATAAGCAAAATAACTTGTAAAGCCAAAAAGGGTGCAATACCATTTTCTATATGAAATTTCAACTTGTTTGAAAATGAGAAGCATAATAACCATTACAATTGCAAGCGAGTGATGAAGCATTCCTGTAATTGTAGGTGGATAAAAGAAAGATGCGTTTTGTGGAAGAAAATCAGGATATGCCATAGTAAGGACTCCACCAAGTAAGGCTAAAAACCATACAAAGTGATACACATTATTATTTTTCTTGCCAAATATAACTGACAATGATAAAACTAAACTACTCATGCCACAAAATTGGTTCGGGAGCATATGATGTCATTTTGGGTTAGAACTGCACAAAGTTATTGATAATCTATTTGCTAAAATGGATAGAAGCAAAGCAACCCCAATTATTTTAATAAGAATATATTGAGTTCTCTCAGTTTTTGCAAATTTTTTTGCACAAATAAGACCAATAGTTGTAAGAGTTATGAAAATTGCTAAATATACAAAATGTTGCCAGCCAAATATATTCATCGTCAAGTCTCCTTTATAATATAATTTAATGTGGTAGAAATATGCAAAGAAAGTTAGATTAAAGTTTTTTTGTAAGTTTGAAAAATAGAAAGATATATTTGATATTTTATTGTTTAGTTTAACGAAGTTTGTCGTTTAATCTATGTTAGTTTTTGTTTTGTCTAATAGTTTTTTTGTGTTAAAACTTGCCTTCGGCTTTCATTTTGTCAAATTCTGCATACAAATCATCAAACATAAAAATTTTTAAACTTTTGTGAACCTTTTCTCTGTGCCATTGTTTGATGTTGTAAATGTGAAAACCAAATGGCAAGAAGAACACGATTCCTTTGCAGAAGTGTTTTACAACGGTGTCTTCCTTGATTTTTCTTTGTTCGTTGAATCTAAAAGGAAGATATTTGCGTTTTGAATATTTGTTCAGTGCTGATTGGTCAGGCATAATCATTTTCTTTTTGAAAACCATTTGTCTGCATTTTTCAAACAAACCATTTTCACGAATTTGTTTGAGGTTCATAAGCATTACGCCAGAGTTGAAATAACTTCTTCTAATCCAAAATCTGCCCATATAGTCTTTTACGATTGCACAGTCTTTATCTTCCAAATCAATGTCATAAAGTTGTTTTATATCGCTGCAACACATTGTGTCTGTGTCAAGATAAATCATCTTGTCCGGCAAGTTTGGGACCAAATCAAGCATAAGGCGAAGTGTCGCATAAGGAGTGTAACCATTCTCGTGGTTTTTGCCTTGCATAAGGGTTGCCTTGTATTGTTCAGTTACATCAAGTTTGATTGCCTTGCTTTTTGGGTTTTTCTTTTGCAAAACTTCAGTTAAAACTGCAATTTGTTCATCAGTTATTGCATCAAATTTTGGATTATTGAATGTAAGATCCATTGTCAAAACATAAACATTGAGTTCTTCATTGCTATATTTTGCAAGCGACATTACAGACAGCAGCATACCTTCAAAAATTTTTTTGTTTCCACTAAACACAACAGGAATCATATTTTCCTCCAAAAAGTAATGCCTTGATTTTGCCTTCTTTTGCAACATTACTTGGTGTTCCAGAGAGGATTTGAACCTCCGACCTTCCCCTTAGGAGGGGGACGCTCTATCCAACTGAGCTACTAGAACATACAACATTATATTAGCACAATTTTTCTTTTAATGCAAATGTTGTGAACCTGTTTTTTAAAAATTTGAATAATTTATTGTTAACTAGTTTTATGCATAAATTTTTTCTAAATTATTTATAATTTTCCATTTTTTGTTTGACAAAATTTTAAAGATTATGGTATTTTAAATCTAGGAGGTTATATATGAAAAAGTTTTTAACTAAATCATTTGTTTTGGTTTTGGCTCTTTGTTCTCTCTTTTGTCTTGTAGGTTGTGGAGATCCATATGCTAATGCTGAAACTGTTCAAGCAGAGGATATTTCTGCATATTTGGACCAAGAAGGGGTTGACTTTGGCGAAGAACTTGCATCTGGATTTGAAATGAAGATGTCTGCAACTACGAAATATGAAGGAGTTTCAATGAAGATAACTGCAACTGTTGGAATTCTTTTTAATGCAGAACAAACAAAAATTGAACAAATGTCTGCAGTTTTGAAAGTGTCTGTTGCAGGATATTCAGAATCAATCAAAGCTTATGCAAAAGATGGTTGGCTTTATGGACAAGCACCAGACTATGATGGAAAAATGGTAAAAACAAAGATTGGATTTGATGGTTCTTCAGCAGATGTAGAAGGGCTTGTTGATGCTGTTGAAGAAATTGATTCAATGCTTCAAAAAATCAGAGAATATTTGACATCAACAGAACTTGAACTTCAAGATGTAGTGTTCAAAAAACTTGGTGATGAAACAACAGGCGAAGTTAGTTATCAAATTACAGACAGAACAGAAGGAAAAAGTGTTCTTGAATTCAATTTTGAAGAAAACAAATTGACAAAAATGAGTGCAAGAACAGAGTCAGAAGGTAATTCTGTAAGAGCTTCTTTTGAAAGAGTAACTGAAATTGATATGCCAAGTGATAGAGCATTGGAAAACTGGGTGGCATAATATGATTTAAATCAAGAAAAGTCTTATTCAAAGAGAATAGGACTTTTTTATTTTTTAAACTTTGAGAAAAAGTTTGACTAATAAAATCCGGAGATAGTTTTTTAAACGGAAATTAAAAATTAATTTTTATAAAAAATTTTCAAAAAAATGAATAAATATGCAAAAATTATTTGATTTATTCATTTTATATGTGCTAAAATGTTCATATAAACAAAGGGGGATGAAAAAATATGGCATTTATGTATCTGTTTGATTTGGTTGACTTTAACGAAGATGGTGAGGTTTGTGCCAGCAAACTTTTTGATGAAAATCACACAAAAGCAAACTATCTTTATCTTGTGAGTAAATATAATCAAAAATTTTTAGATATGCAAGGTCTTAAAGTGCCAGAATTTTTCAAAAATGAACTCGCTGGCATTTTGGCGGGAGTTGAAATGGGAGATGATTTTGAAAAAGCAAAGAAAATTGTTATCTCTAACTGCCTTCCTAAGGTTAAAATGATGGAAAGAGAAAGTGATTCTGATAAGGAGTTTATTGCTTCTATGAACGAATTCGTGTCTTATGATGACAAAAAGTTTAAAAAAGACATTGAGACTGCAACAAATGGCAAGCATAATGAGTATATTATTACTGCAACTTCTGGACAAATCCTTGACAGCGTGTTTAAAAATTTACAAAACCCTGAAAATTTGAATGACAAAATTTTGAAAAGCAAAATCTATAAAGATGTCATCTCTTATAACGGACTTATGGCTTCTATCGAAAAGGTGGGAACAAAAGACAATGCCGTTTCTGATGTAAAGGTGATTGCTTAAATTCTTAATTTAATTCGTATTTCTTTAGTTTTTATACTTTTTTCTTTAATTTGCGACAAAATTTGTGCAAATGTTTCTTTTGTGCAAAATTTGTTGCATTTTTTTTCGATAAATGCTTGACAAATGCTTTTATTTTATATAAAATAATACAGTCCAATTTTGAAAGCGATTTTTATTGTTAGCCCCAATAGGGTCGCATACTCAAAATATTTTTAAAAATTCAAATTAAACTTAAGGGAGAAAAAATGAAAACTTATATGGCAAATCCAGCCACTGTTGAAAGAAAGTGGTATGTCGTAGATGCAACAAATATGCCTCTTGGCAGACTTGCAAGCCAAGTTGCTGACATCTTGACTGGTAAAAATAAAACTATTTACACACCTCATGTTGATACAGGCGACTTCGTTGTTGTTATCAACTCTGACAAACTTGTTCTTACAGGCAAAAAACTTGAACAAAAGAAACTTCGTTGGCACACAGGTTATATCGGTGGCTTGAAAGAAGTTGATTATGCTACACTTATGGCAAAAGATTCTTGCAAGGTTGTTCAAAAAGCTGTTAAAGGTATGCTTCCAAAAAATTCTCAAGGAAGAAAACAAATTACAAGACTTCACATCTACAAAGATGCTAACCACAACCATACAGCACAAAAACCTGAAACCGTTGCTTTAAAAGGAGTTATTGAATAATGGCTGAAAAGAAACAAAATAAAGGAACTTTCTTCGTTGCAACTGGAAGAAGAAAAAAATCTATAGCAAGAGTTAGAATGACTAACGGCACTGGAAAAATCGAAATCAATGGAAGAACTATTGAAGATTACCTTCAAAGAGACACTCTTATCTTGATTGCTAAACAATCTTTGGTTCTCACCAACACAGCAGACAAATTTGACATTTTTGTAAATGTTGAAGGTGGCGGAATTTCTGGACAAGCTGGTGCTATCTGCCACGGAATTTCTAGAGCGCTTTTGAAAGTTTCAGAAAACTATAGAAAAGAACTTAAAGATGCTGGACACCTTACTCGCGACCCAAGAATGAAAGAAAGAAAGAAATATGGTTTGAAGAAAGCTAGAAAAGCATCTCAATTCTCAAAGAGATAGTTGGAAAAATGCAAAAAGCAAGCAAGAATGGCTTGCTTTTTTTGTTGCAAAATTTTTGCAACAATCTTTGCTTTGCAAAGGCATTTTTCCAATATGGCGTTGTCGCACTCACTCTTGCGAGCAAGTTCGTGCTTCGTGCCATAGTTTGCGAGATGTTTTTTTTGGAAGCGTGATTTGAATGTATGTATATTTAGATGAATTACGCCAAGCAAGCAAGAAGGGCTTGCTTTTTTTTGTTGCAAAATTTTTGCAACAATCTTTGCTTTGCAAAGGCATTTTTCCAATATGGCGTTGTCGCACTCACCCTTGCGAGCAAGTTCGTGCTTCGTGCCATAGTTTGCGAGATGTTTTTTTGGAAGTGTGATTTGAATGTATGTTTATTTAGAGGAATTATACTAAGAAAAATGTTTGCTTTTTTACTGATAATTGTTTTTACGATTTGTATTTTTGTGATATAATGAAAATATGGAAAAGGTTTATGATGTTTTAATTATAGGTGGCGGAGTTGCTGGTATGTCTGCTGCCATTTATGCAAAAAGAGCAGGAAAAAATGTTGCCATTATTGAAAAGTTTGCATTGGGAGGACAAGTGTTGCAACTTGAAAAGATTGAAAATTTTCCTTCACAAACATCAATTGATGGCATATCATTGTCGCAAATGTTCTCAAAGCAAATAAAAAATCTTGAAATTGAGATAATTTATGATGAAATTATTTCTGTATCTTTTGGCAAAATGCATAAATTACAAGGAAAAAAAGATGAATATTTTGCTCAAAAAGTTGTTGTGGCAACAGGAATGGCATATCAATCACTTGGCATTGGTGAAGAGGTGCTTATGGGCAGAGGCGTCAGTTTTTGTGCTGTTTGCGATGGAAATTTTTATAAAAACAAAAAAGTTTTGGTTGCAAGCAAAAAAGGAAGTGGAATTAAAGACGCTTTATATTTAAGCAAGATGGCAGATGAAGTCGTTTTGTTGGACAGTGAAGATATGTCGGTTTATGCAAAAGCG
>JAGBBH010000078.1 GCA_017938505.1 Clostridia bacterium
GGACATAATTCTGTGTCATACACTCTTTCCTCTTTGGTATGTCCATATGTTTCTGAATAAGGATTTGTGTCCTTGTATGTGTAAATTATATATCCTGTATTTGCCATATTTTTATTAATCTGTTAAAATTATTGTAAATTCTTTTGTACCACCTGCTCCATTTGTATTCCATATATATGGTAATGGATTTGCAGTATAGTTAAATGTTGAACTTGGCAAAATATCAATGCTTGATATTGTAAGTTGCGTTGTCTTGTCACTTTCAGGTATCTGTATTGTTCCAGATCTCCAACCACCATTTGTTGGTAAACCACCTCCACTTTTTATCTGTGAACCGTTGCTTAATGTGACTGTGAATGATTGTATGAAATCACCCTTTGTCCTGTTGTTAATAAATTTCCATCTCATAGTAACGGTCGAAACAGGTGTATCTCCACCAATTGGACAAGCCTCAGTGTCTTTAACTGTTATAGTTTGTGTCTCGTTATATGTTGAGGAATTTGGATTGACATCTTTTTGTACTATTATTTTGTTACCAGTATTCTTTCCTGAACTGTCGGTTTCACAATAACTTTCAACATCAACCCATTCTGCGGATTTCTTTGTTTTAGGACAATTTTCCTCATCAATAACATTTACAGTTTCAGGAATATTGAAGTTATATGTTGAAGAATATTCATTGGTGTCAATTCTTATAACGTCCTTTGTGCCGTCAAATACAATTTCTCCATTGTCATTTATTGTATGACAAGTTTCACTTATTATCTGATAGTTTGGTGTAGTATCTGGTATTGGACAATGCACAACATCATATGTTTCAATATCCCTTATTTGGTCTGCGGTTGGAGAATATTCATTCATATCCTGTTGTTGTTGAACCCAATATCCGTCATTATTCATCTTTCCACCAGGCAAATATACTTTCTGTCTGCAAAAAGGCTCACCAATATTTACCCATTCTGGTTCAGCATTATCTCTTTCACAATCCTCTTCATTGAGATTTCTTTCTTGTTTTGTTTGATTATATGTTGAAGATAGAGGTTCAACATCACGATAAATAACTATTTCATAACCTGTTTGCATACCATTGTCATCAAGTTCACAATATCTTGAATCCTCAATCCAATTTGCTGGTGCTGATGATTGACATTTGGTCTCATCCAATACTCTTTCCTCTCTTGTCTGATTATATGTGGGAGAGGATGGATTGATATCTTGATATATTGTAATTAAATAACCAGTCCTCGCCATATTATTCCTCCTCACATCTTGAATCAATTATTTCCCATATAGGTTTCTTATCGTGTTCTTCACCTGTTGTTTCACATTTCTCATCAATTATTACCCAATTTGGGTCAGTGTCCTTTGATACAACAAATGTAGGCTTGTCCTCATAGACATATCCCCAAGTATGACCGTGTTCAACATATTCAAATGAATATTGGTTCATTTCAGCATCGGTTTGACCAGAATCGTGAACAATTGAATTTTGCTTAAAAAAGAATAATGGGTCTTCATCAATGAATCTCCAATAACCGTTCTTATATTTTACCAGTGCCTTGAAATATCCAAGTTGAAGACATTTAAGTTCATCTTCCAAATTCACTGTTTCAAATCTCATCGTAAAAGTCAAAGTGCTTAACACATATGATTGGTCATTTGTGTTCACAGTTTCCATATTAAGACGTGCCATATTGTTGGCAAAGTCCAATTCATAGAAATTTGTACCTTCTTTAAGGTGTATTTTTTCACCTTCACATTTGACAAAATCTTTCAAATTGATAAAATAAATCTTATCAATTCCACCCAAATCTGCTTCACAGCGTTGTTTTAAATTATGGTCTAAACAATAGCAATTTCTCATTTTAATATTTTTTTGTCAAATTATATATCTTCACAATATTGCGCCATCATCCTCCATATTGCATTTGTATTGCTGCCTTGAAGATTGACTGCAACATATTTCTTTTCCTGTGCGTCATCACTATGTGTCAACGTGAATGTATATGTTACAAACTCACTTGACGGATTATTGACAATACACAATAATGTACCGTCACTTTGTTTTGTGATTGTAAGTCCTGTTCTGTCAACACTGTACAGATAATCACCGCTTCCACCCTCGACAATAGGTTTAAGTTCAAATTGTGTTGTACCGTTCTGATAAGTGAACTCATTGTTTATTTTTATGAGTCTTATCTGAACATTAACGTTCACTCTCTCATATGTTGTCCTATTCTGATATGTCACAACAGCATCACCACCAGTATTGTTTGAAATGATTGTTGAAACACCGTTTCCACTTCCACTTGAAGGACTTACTGTGACAAGACTTGAATTATTTGCAATTTTCCAAGGATTTGAACTGGTTATTGTAACATTTGCGGTAGTTGTTGTTGAATTTAGTTTTACTGTAGTTGGAGTTACAGTTATTGTTCCCTCCGCATCAATAGGACAAAGCGAATTATCAAATATTTTCACTGGTAAACCATCAAATGACGCATCATCTGAATAATTGTCCAATATATTATAACCACCATCGCTTGAAACACCATTATATTTATATGCATCCTGCTTCAAACCACTGTAACTTGAAAGCATATTGTTACTATCCAATGCCTGACCTGCTGAATTTACTTTAACCACATAACTTGCAATACAATATCCAGTTTTTTTACCATTTTGGTCAGTCTCACAATATGATATTTCATACAAAGGCTTGAAAATAGGAGAGAAAACCTTGTTTGCAAGGTCAAAATTGTCTGCATAACAACTCATCAGTGCATATTCACTGTTGTCTGACAAATTTATTGTATATGCGTTGGTATCACCGTTCATATCCATCGTATAACTCAGTCCTGCACCCTCTTTCCATCCAAAAACACGGTACAATTCAGCACCTTTTGGTCTAAAAGCAACCAAATATCTGTGATTTGCTGCATCACTTATTGTATCTTCCGTTATCGGCTGTGTATTTGATACTGTCAAGTTAAGATTGTGCTGATGTTTAGTACCTTCCTGTGTCTCGTTGTATGAAACATCTGAACAGTCAATGAAAAAATATGAAGCCTGTGTTATGATTGTCTCAATTATGAGGTTGTTGTCAAAGCGCATATCATTTTCAAATTGTAAGTTCTCAATATCGTCAATATTATAGACAAAAATCCTCTCTTGAATACCACCAGATGCAATCTCAGCACTTCCGCAATCACTGCCAACAGTTGAAGAACCATCAGGATTCAGAGAAATATTTCTCGATAATTTACAGTTAAACATAAAATAAATTGAATAAATAATTTCTTATAAAGATTACAAATGCAAAAATGGAGTTATTTGTAACTCCATCGTTTCCCATAATTAGGATTCTTTTCACCTTTTTTTGCTTCGCTCATTTTTCTTATACTTTTTTCACTATGATGTTTACCGTACATACCATTTTTCTCACCTTTAAGAGACTGTGACATTCTTTTATTTCTTGTTCCATAATTATTATTATATTCATAAGTACACCATTCCAAGTTGTCAACATTGTTCTGTGTTTTGATTTCTGATTTATGATTCAACTGTGTCAGATTATTTGGATTAGGAATAAATGCTTCTGCTACCAAACGATGAACATATAATTGTTTCATTTTTCCATTACTATACAAGCAGACTTTCAAATATCCATTTTTGTTTTTTTGTGGTTTTAATATTTTTTCTTTTTTCGTCTTGTTATTTCCTAAACTCTTAACTTTCCCATATGACGAAATCATATACAAACCTTCATAATTTCTAATTTCTTTCCAAATTTCTTTTTCCATATTTTTATACTTTTATTTCCTTATTTTTAAAATATAGTGCAAATTATTCATATAACAAAAAAAAAGGACTACACCAATTGTGTAGTCCGCATCAAAAAGGAAATAATATATAATCTGACTTGAAATATTCCCTTAAATTAGATAACATCACTCGTACCTTCTGGATATAAAGCACGGATAGTAGCCCAATCCTTTACAATAAGAGGTGCATTCTTCTGAAGACCTTCATAAAGGAATGTAATACCTTGTGCGTCAGCCTCAGCTGTACCAGTTGCAAAGTCAAAGTTAGTTGCGGTAAGTCCGTTGTCAGCACCGAAGATAAGAACTTGATGGTTCTTGGTAAGCACTGCAAAGATTACACGTCCCATAAGGTAATTCTTCCAATCACTCTGAACGTTGCAGTCAAGACGGTTGATAAGACCACCGACCTGATGCATAATGCTCTTGTTGTCAGAACTTGAACCTGCATTTGCATTAGCATTTGCATAGGCACTGTTGTCTGCTACATTGATAGGCAAGAAGTGTTGTTCTTTGAGGTCAATTGTGTCAATCTCACAACCCTCACCCGAACTTGTAAAAGTATATCCTTCAGACCAGTTCACTAATGCAACTTTAAGAACACCACTTACTGAGGTATCACAAAACGTATCTGGAATTTTAGTAATTTTACAATTCAACATAATATTTCTAATATTTTAATTCTTATTTTCAAAATTATTTAGAATAAAGTACAACTTCATCCTCATATACGAAAGCAGCCTCTGCACGATAAGCACCCTTAATGTAAATCATTGATTCATCTTTGAGGTCATTTCCGTGGGCAACACGAATTTCATTTGTGTCAGTTAAAAGGTCAGTGAAGAAAATCATATTGTCTCTTGAAGCAGCGAACATAGTGTTTGCAGGCATATAATTAACAAGAGCAACCTCAACACCCATATAACGGATTACACCACCATCATAAGTCCAAGAAGGAAGGGTTACTTGATTATTGGTAGGAGTTGTAGAAAGTGCCTGTAAAGCATAACGATAAGTCATAATGTCAACGAAAATTCTTACAGGTGCTTTTTCTGGTTCATAAAGAGCCTCGTTGATGACAATATTAGGAATTGCATCATATACTCTCTGAATTTCAGTAAGAACATTTGAAGCATCAATTGTCACGGTATTATCAATTTTGATAACAGACCCTGAAGCAAGTGCCTTATCAATAAGACCATTCTGTACACCGTCAACTGCGTTACCTGTACCACCGATTATAATTCTGTCAATATCAGCACCAAGACTGTTTTCAAGATGAAGTCTCACAGCTGCTTCCAAATCACCAGGAGCCTCAGTTTTTGTTGCACCTGCTTGATAGTTACGGAACTCTGCAAGCACATTTTCAGAATAAATGGAATCAAGTTCCTCTAAGCACTGTTCCTCATTAATCTTCCAGTTCTTAACAGTGAATGTTTGTTGGTTAGTGGTAAAACGTTGTTTTGGTGTCCAAGCACAATCACGGTTGTCAACCTGTGATACAGTGTTGTTAGACATCACAAGTTTGCGAAGAACTGCCTCTTTTGTCACATTAGCCTCAACACGGATATAATCCTTTTCAATGAAGTTAGGTTTTAAAAGAACTTTATAGAACCAGTCAGGCATTACTTTTGGAGTAAAACTAAGTGTGTTGTTAACTAAATTTGCCATATTTGTATTTAAATTTTTTTCAATTATTTTATTATAAAGATATTTTTTTTAGAATTTTTTATTCAGTGCACCAATAAGTGTTGCAAATGATGGTTTTTCAACCACTTCTTCCTTTGATTGCTTAACAACTGTGGTAATAGGTTTGGTGCTTGGAATACGTTCTTTCATCTGAGCGATTTCCTTTCTGAAATTTTCAGATACTTCTTCTGCACTTGAAAGTCCTTCTTCAAGAGTGTGGATATAGTCTGCAACTTCTTGTGGTACTTGGAACTCAACACCGTCAACCATTACCGGAACTAATGTGTAAGGAACATCAATCTCAACCTCTTCTTGCATTTCCTCTTCCTTATCTTTCTTTTTATCACACTCTTTGTAAGCAGGTTGATCCTTCTTTTTATCACATCCTTTGTCAGAAGATTTTTCTTCATCATTCTCTTTCTCTTCAGCAACAGGTGCTTCAACAGGTTCTTCCTCTGCATCTTCCTTAACCTTGGTCTCAACAAACTTACCGTCAGCAATAACAATTACAGAACCATCAACCAATGGATATTCACCATCCTCAACAGTAGAACCGTCAGAAGCAACAGCAACACCACCCTCTTTGATTTCAATGTAATCAGTGTCACTTGTATAGTATTTCAGTGAAACCTCTCCACTCTCTGTCTCATCGGATTTTGCAATGTCTGCCAATTCTTCTGCCGTGTCAACGGTCTCGTTGTACCATAACATAAATTTGTTGAAAATCTTTGCCATCTTGGGATTAACATCAAATTTCTTACTCTTTGCCATTATTTTTACAATATTTTATAGATTTATTTTTAACTTGTGGAACAAAAGCCTCAATTGAGAGACCTTTAAGTTCTCCGCTTTTAATTCGTGACCATAATTTTCTGTTGTGGACTTTAAGATGAACCATCAACGTTCCGTTGGGCAAATGATAGCCATATTTCTTGTTGGCTTCATCCTTTGTTTCATCATCAATTATCCACATTCTGAGCATATAGACATCTGGAATGAAACTCTTTGTATATTCATCTTCCATATCGCCAGTGAACCAACTGTGCATTATTGTGAAATTGTTTTGATACTGGTTCAAGAAATAATATGTGGCAATTTCTTTAATAACTTCCTTTGTCCAACGATTATAATATTTATTCCCATTTTCATCAATTCTCAATATCAATTGATTTGGAATCAATATTGGAGATACAATTTCGTGCTTCTCAACGTTTGACATAATGATAGAACCACTCTTCAACTCACAGTGATTTGCCTTTCCATCCTTTGAGAAATAGATAAAGTCTTGACATATTGCAGGTTGATCGACAAAAGATATTGCACTCATTCCAATGTCTTGTGTCGGGTCAAAAGTTATGTCATATATTGGATATTCCATATTGTCTATTTCAAATTTCTGAACTATATTTGTAAATAAAGATAAATAAAAATATAAATGTGTA
>JAGBBH010000079.1 GCA_017938505.1 Clostridia bacterium
CAAAAGAAGCAAAAATCCACACTCTTTCTCCTCAGAATCGACTTATCCCCGCCAATTTAGAAAGCACAAATCAAAATAATCCACAACCATTTCTCTTATATAACCCCATAAGATAATATTCTGAAACGAGTTTAATAATTTCAGCCGTTGTAGGTTTATGCCCAGACTTAAAGACTTCCATACCAAAGAGGTCATTGACTGAATTAAACCCTTTTTGATTATATGTAAAAGAAATTGCATTTTGAATGTTCGCTTCCACCCTAAACGCGCTTTTTGCATTGCAAACTTTTGCAACCTTTTCAAACAGTTTATTTAAGTTGTAAACCAACATAGGTTCTTCAACAACCATTTCAATTGCAACAGACAAGTAAGAAAAACCAATTAAGTCGCATTTTATGCCAATTCTAATCAATGTCAATCTCACAACCTTTGAAACTTCGTTCAATTCTCCCATATATCCTCCGACACAATTTATGCTTCATTTGAAGTTTAGCACATTTACGGCACAAAATCAAACATTTTTTCAAAATTTTACAAAATTTTATAAAATTATCTTTTTCTAGCATTTTAATGTCATAAATGCCTTTAAAAATCGACATAATTAACAAAAACCACCAAAATTCGGACAACAAACAACCATAACCAAAACAATTTCATTTTAAAAAGTTGCAAAAAAAAGAAAGATGTAGTAAAATAAGGTCGTTTAATGGAAATGTACCGAAGAGGTCGCACCGGGACGCACTCGAAATGCGTTTGTCGAGCAATCGGCACGTGGGTTCGAATCCCACCATTTCCGCCAAGTGGGATTGAGTTAAACTCTAATAACGTTGACTGAAAGTCGCTTTTTAACAAAGGAGACAAAATGCAAGAAAACACAAAAATACTTATTGACAGAATAGATTCTCTTACAAAATTATGTGATAATGATAAATTTGGAGATGCATACGCAAAAATAGTCTTCGAAGTCGAACAGCTATGTATCGCTATTGCAGGAAATGAGTCCTTAGAATATGAGGAATTCTCATCTATAGTAAATTCTAGAATTGCAGGCTCTACACAAGTAGCATATCTTAGAGGTGTTTTAGGAGCATTAAGAAATAGAATTGTAATTGAAGGGATAAAGACCACTAATACATTTAATTGGGACAACCTATTACATCCCATTGTTTATAAAACTTCTTTCAAAAAGTTGCTGGATGGTTATTATTCTGATGCTGTTGATTCTGCAATTAAAGAAATGAATTTTAAGGCAAAAAATCTGTATAAAAAATATAAAGGAAAAGAACTTGATGGGGCAGATTTATTTGCAAATATTTTTAATAACGATAAAGATAAAACGTTGTTAATGGCGGGTGGCAAATTAGAAAGTCAAAGTAATAAGGATGAACAAGAAGGGTATAGATTTCTTTTTATGGGATTATGGAAAGGACTTAGAAATCCAAACGCTCATACAAACATGTCAATTACAAAACAACAAGCAATCGAAAGGCTTATATTTATAAGTATGTTAATGTATAAATTTGAAGAATGTATTAAAAATTCTGGATTAATCGAATAAAATAAGGAGATAAAAATGGCTGAATTAAAATTATTTAAATTAAATAACGAAGTTAAGGAATTAAAATCAAGTAGTGCCACTATTGAAAAAGAATTACAAAACATTATTGAAAAGAACATGTTTGAGTTCTTTGGTGTAAGATTCTTGCAAAGCGAATATCGAATTGACAATGGAAGAATGGATTCTATTGGAATTGATGAAAATAACTGCCCTGTTATTTTCGAATATAAATGCCACTCAAATGAGAATGTAATCAATCAGGGATTATTTTATTTGAATTGGTTACTTGAACACAAAGCCAACTTTAAATTGTTAGTCATTGAAAAACTGGGTATTAAAGCGGCTGAAGAAATAGATTGGTCAATGCCAAGGGTTATTTGTATTGCAGGAGATTTCAATAAATATGATGAAGAAGCAATAAAGCAAATAAATAGAAATGTATCTTTAATCCGATACAAAAAATTTGAAAACGATTTATTATTATTCGAACTTTTAAACACTAATACAGTTGCTCCATTACAAGATGAAAAAGAAGTTTCTAAAAAACAATTAAACAAAACATTCTCAGAACAATACAAATCAGCACCTGAAAAATTAAAAAAAATATATGACAATCTTAAGGATTACATATTCTCTTTAGGTGATGACATCTCTGAAAACACTTTGGTTTTATATACTGCATTTAAAAAAATCAAAAACTTTGTTACTGTGGAAATATATCAGACAAAGATTCTTATCAATTTTAGACTAAACCCTGATAACTATGAATTAACAGAATCTTTAAGAGATGTAAGAAACATTGGGCATTGGGGTTGTGGAGATTTGCAATTAACTATCAAATCCGAAGAAGAAGCCGAATTGGCAAAAAATTTAATCAAAGATGCGTACGAGATGAATTAAAAAATGTAAATTTCCTAAGCAAAATGCTTGAGTAAAAAACAAATATCTATTACTATGTAATAAATAAAAATATGGCTATGGTGCGTTCAACTGAGGTTCAACTCGTGCCGCCAAAAATACATATTAAGAGGGAGATATTTTTATGGACTACATCAGAGTTTCGGCTTCATATCTTTTTAATATTAAAATAGACAATAAATACTTGCTTGTAAAAAGCGAAAGAAGAAATCAGTTTCAACCCATAGGCGGTTGTTATAAATACTTCCCAGAAGCAGAAAAGTTTTTATCGTCCATTGGGGCAACGCCTGAAAAAAAATCTAATGGAATAGGCAGTTTAATGGATTTAAGATTGATAATTCCACAACAACAACTTGATTCTTTTATTAAGTGGTTTACTAGCGGAGAAAATAGAGAAACAACTTATGATAGAGAATTTAACGAAGAACTTATTTCGTTAATACCAAAAGAAAAACAACAATTATTTAATATAATTCAAGCGAAAAAACAAAACAGTGGTTCATTTGATATATTTTTCGATAAAGAAAAAAACCTAAAGTCAATAAAACCAATGGATATCATTTCTATAGCCTTATCGTCTGAACAAAAATGTGTTATATCTGATGTTTGTAAACATAACCCAAATTTGCTAATAGTAACAAAAGAAGATATTTTAAATGGTTACACAACTTTAAAGGACAACACGAAAGTGAAAATTGGTGAACACACTAGAAATATATTAAAATTACCCATTCAAACCAAGGAACTATAAATTTATTAATAATTTTAATTCGCCTAGCACAAATAAATGTTTTTGCGTTAGTGTCGAAGCCCCATATCTCGCCAATCAATCTACAAATCAATAATTGCTTGTTTTTTATATAAAAACTAGCGATTATGCTTGCTAGGACATAATAAAATTTTTGACAACCTCTCGTTTTTGAAATTGTAGTCTAAAAACATCTTAAACAAGGTTATTTACAAACAATACCAACATTTTAATTTTCTGATATAATATAGAAACATTAGGAGAATATAATGGAAGAATTTTGTGATATGCATATACACACAAACCACTCTGACGGCAACCTGTCAGGCAGTGAATTGTTGCAATATGCCGCAAGGCGTGAACTAAAAAAACTGTCAATAACCGATCACGACTGCGTTGATTTTTATCTAGATGAAAAAATTGTAGATAGGTTAAAAGATTTTGACTATGTAACAGGGTGCGAATTTGTCTGCTCTTATGGCAATGTCCCAATAGAAATACTAGGCTATGGCATTGATGTCATAGGTGCAAAAGAATATCTAAACATTTATGGAATAAATGAAAACAAGATAGAAAAATATAGAAGCGACCACACGCCTAAAGTCTTTGCAAAATACGGAATCATTCTAGACTACGACCCTAAAAGCATAGACTTTACACAAAAATGCCCTATGGTGCTTGAACAATTGTATGAATCTGTTTTGCGAAATCAAGAAGCAGTAAATTTTCTGGAAAAAGAAAACCCTAGATTGCTACAAAGCGTATCAACATTTTTAAGAGAAGGATTAAACAACCCGGCATCTAAAATTTTTATTGCTCCACACACTTTGTATCCTTCTTATGACAAAATAACAACTCTTATCAAAAAACTAGGTGGGATTTCTTTCCTTGCTCACCCATATCAATATGGAGATAATATGGAAAGAGTGCTAGAGGGCACAAAGAATTCTGTAAACGGCATAGAGTGCTACCACTATACAACAACAGAAAAAGCCCAAACGGAATACTTAAAGAGCTTTTGCGAAAAGAACGGCCTAATGATATCTGGCGGCAGCGATTTTCATATAAAAGACCCAATGGGCAAAGACTTGTTAAACAAGCTAAATGTCCCTGCTCAATATTTTGACAAAATAAAAACAAGGGTTAAAACAATAACAAAAACCAATCTGGCGAAAAACTTTTAAAGAATAAAACAAAATACTCAGTTGACCACCAGATATTCTATTGCGGCTTAAATTGTGCTCTAGCATTTTTGTTGTTTAACAAATTTTTAAATAATTTATATCACACATTTAGGAGAATTAGAAATGAGTTTAAAGGTTTTTGGCGGTGTTCATTGGTTATATTTGGCAATAACATTGACATTAAGTGCAGTTGGTCTGTTTTGTGCAAAAAAATTTGCAAAATCAGAAAAAAGCCAAAAGATAGTTTTAAAATGCATTGCAGGAATGTTATTAATTTGGATTTTGATTAACAGATTGTCGCAAGTGTTTAGATATTCAGAAGTTAGATGGAATCAAATTATACCTGACAGTTTCTGCGGAATGACAAGTCTTGTTTTGTCATTATCAGTTCTTCTCGGCAAAAAAGACAATCCTGTATTGCACTTCACTTGGTTCTTGGCAATCGTAGGAGATGTCATTACTCTTGCTTATCCAACATTCCTTGACCAAGGTTCGTCTGTGTTCTATTTGCCAACAATCTCAGGCCTTTTGCACCACAGTTTGTCTTTGGTAATGGTTGTCTCCCTCTTGCTTTTTAACCAAATTCACATAACATACAAAAAATGGTATTGTTCTTTGTTTGGATTTACAGCATATTTCACTGTTGGTGCCTTTCAAATGTCAGTGTTTGGTTTTGGTGATGCTTTCCACATTGTCGAACCGATGCTTTCAGGCACCCCACTGACCGCTTGGGTGATTGCCCCAATATACATAGTCGGCTACGGTTCGGTGTTGCTAGCAATTGAATTAATCCGCAGACATAAAACAAAAAAGCAACAAAACAGCATTGAAACAACCTAATCATATCCAAAAAAGACCCGCATCTCACTTGCGAGTTTTTTTGTTTGTCATCAAACTTTCCTTTCTAACCAACTTTAATATTTGCACAGGGGCAAAGGCCTCCTAAAAAACATCTTACCATTCAACAATTGCCAATCACAATAAAATTGTTGATTTGTTTTACAAATCTAGAACAACTAACTTTATCCCCCATAAGAACTACTTTTAAAAACAACAAAGCATCCTTTAAATCCAGTTTTTGACTTGCTAGCCATTTATGTTTTTGTTATAATAGAACAAAGGAGATAACAATGAATAAAACTTTTGACAAAGAAAGAGAACTAACCTCTTGGTGTGAGTTGATTTTTAAATATACGAAAGAAAGAGTTGAAAACGACAGTGTTGCCACAAGATGGATTTTTGATAGAGCAACCCACGATGAATGGGTTTTGGCATTATTTCCTAAACATTTTGCAAGTGTTAATGCTTACAACCAATTCTTTGAACTAACGGGGCAAGACATTCGAGAATTCAATTGGAACAGCACTGTAACGACTAAAGACAAACAAACTATAATCGTTCACCAATTTTTCGTTGACGAGCATCTCACAACCGCCCACGATTTTAAATATGAACTGATTGAATTGTTTAATCAAGGAAATTTGTCCGTTGACAAAATCAAAGAACTAATTTCAATGCAAAGATTGTGCTGGATAACAAAAGAAGAAAACAATAAATTGACACAATCTGGGTTTAAAAATCATAGGAAAAATCCACTTGACGCTTACCAAACCTGTGGCATAGAAATTTATGATAAAGACAACTGTGATTTAAACATAATGATTCCAACATCACGCAAAACAAATTCTCCACATTTAGAATCAAGCAACCAAATCTTAAAAAACATTCAGAATTTTCTCAACACCCACAAAATTAATGATATGACTTACAATTTAAATTCCTATGCAGGTTCAAGTTATGCTTGGATATTGAAATTTAACGATTATATGATAAATGTGAGAGTCAAAAAAGAACGATTAAAAGATATTTGTTTATACATTTCTGGCAAAGATGCAAAAAGAAAATTTCAAACCTTAAAATCCAAACAACATCAAATTGAATCAGAACTTGGTTATACCCTCGCCTGGGACGAAAACAAAGACAAACAAGCGACACGAATAGGTCGATTCTTTAAAAATGCAGACTTATCAACAACCTTTGAACTCTCTCACAAAGATATATGTTTTGATTTCAATGTTGAAGACTGTGAATATGCGAAAAAAGTTGCTCAAGAACTGGTCAACTTTGTCAATGTCTTCTGCTCCTATTTTGTTTTTGCAGACAAAGCAGAAGGTTCTAGAAAAAGAAAAATTCGCAAAAAAAACATTGAAAACTTTTTCTCCGATGAAGAAATATAAATAAAAAACTCCAACATAAATAATCAATCCACTTTCTAATTTAACCACATTAACCGTAATGTGGTTTCTTTTTTTTGTTTAGTTTTCTTTTTCATACAATTCCAGCAATCAGTTTTTCTAAAACCTAGAATTTTATAATCTAAATAAGAAACATTCAATGCTTTACACATAAATCTTTATCAATCATTTGTTCAAGTTGAACAAAATATGTATAATAAAAATATGAACGATTTTAATTCAATAAATTTTTTAGGAACTTTTAGAAGTTATCAACAAAGAGTGCTAGATGCAAGCGATAAATATTTGCGTAACAACAAAATCCACATTGTCGCCGCACCCGGCAGCGGCAAAACAATTTTAGGTTTGGAACTTATCAGAAGATTAAACTCGCCTTGCCTTGTCTTGTCGCCAACAAACACAATTCGTTATCAATGGGGAGACCGCTTTGAAAAAATGTTCTTGCCAAAAGGGGCAAATGTAGATGACTATGTTTCTTTTGACCTGTTCAATGTCAAACCAATACCCTCAATCCCATACCAAGCCTTACATTCTGCAATATATAAAATTGCATATATTGATGACGATAAACAAAAAATCGACTACTCTGATATCGACCTGTTTAAGTTGGTAAACGACTATGGAATCAAAACAATTTGCGTTGATGAAGCACACCACTTACAAAACAAATGGCAAAAAGCATTGGAGATTTTCATTGGCGGACTGAAAAAAGATGTAAAAATAATCGCACTCACAGCAACACCACCTTATGATGCCTCAAAACAAGAATGGAACAGATACATAAAAATTTGTGGCGAAATTGATGAGGAGATTTTTGTTACAGAACTGGTCAAAGAAAAGAACTTATGCCCTCATCAAGATTATGTTTACCTTAACTATCCAACTGAAGAAGAAAGCAATTTAATAAATAAGTATAAAACCACAATATTAAATTGCTTAAAATCTCTTAAAGAACTGAATTTCTTTGACAAAATATCAAAAAAGGTTTTCAGTTTGATTGCTTCAAACAGAAGCGAAATTTTAGATGAAAGCGACCAGTATCTAACAATTTTTACTTTGCTTGACAACATAGGAATTGAATATAACAAAAACAAACTCAAAAAATTCTTTGGGGTCAAAGTTGCTCCGCAGACCATAACCTCATTTGAAATTGCTTTAAATCTCTTGCTTGACAATGAATTTATTCTTTCAAAACAAGAAAAAAACAAGATTCTATTGCATTTGAAAAAATTTGGACTGATTGAAAAAAACAAAGCACACCTTCAAAACAACGCAAAAATCGAAAAAACTCTTATGCTTTCATTGGGAAAACTCGACAGCATAACAAAAATTGTTGCTGCTGAAAGCGAAAACTTAAAAACTGATTTGCGAATGTTGATTCTAACAGACTTCATTCAAAAATCAACTCTTCAAAAAATCGGAACCTCTGATTTTTTCAAAGAAATAAGCGTTGTAAGCATTTTTGAAACTATCAGACGAAAAAACAGTAACCTCAAACTTGCAATTTTAAGCGGTTCTCTTGTTGTTCTTCCTACAGAACTAAAAGACGACATAAAACTTCTTTTAGGTGAAAAGGCGGAAAAAGTAACAACAAAACAAATCAATTCAACCCCTTACAGCGAATTCGTTTTCAATTTAAGCAATAAAGAAAAAGTTTCCGTTGTCGGTTCCCTGTTCGAAAAAGGCAAAGTAAATCTCATTGTTGGCACCAAATCTTTGCTTGGCGAAGGTTGGGATTCCCCTTGCATCAATTCGTTGATTATGGCAAGTTTTGTTGGCAGCTTTATGCTCTCAAATCAGATGCGAGGCAGAGCAATCAGAACACACAGTGCAAACCCAAACAAAACCGCAAACATTTGGCATTTGGTAACACTTGAACCTAAAGATGGAGCCTCAAAAGAAGTTTTTTGCGATGAAGAAACATCTTCAGATTATAAAACCCTCAAAAGAAGGTTTTCCTGTTTTGTTGGTCCAAATTACACAACAAACAACATTGAAAGTGGAATAGAAAGGTTGACAATTTTGCAAGACTATTACACACAAGAGAGTGCAAAAAAAATAAACAAAAATATGGAAAACTTGGCAACAGACCGAAAAACAATGACAAACAAATGGATTCAAGACAAGGGTTCTGACATTATGTATATGCAAAGCACTGTTCCGTTTGGCAGAACACCAAAGGTTCTAGGTGCACTTGAATTGTTTAAAAGCCTCTTTCTCTTGCTTTTAAATGTTGCACTTGTCGAAACAATCATAAGATATTTACCAAAAACATTAATCATACTTCCACTCGTAATGCTGTCTGCATTTATGTTCGCAATCTTTTCATTAAAATTTTTCAAGTTTATCAAATTTTCATTTGCAAAACCATTTATCAAATCTTTATCCAAAGACCTTCTTCATCTTCTGAAAGCCCTCAAACATTTGCCAGCGGAAGGGAAATTGCTTGTTGAAAAAAATAAAAGCGGAGTTTCCGTAGTTTTAAAAGTTGACAACATAAAGCAACAAAAACTGTTTTTAAACACTCTTCAAGAACTGCTTTCTCCAACACAAAAACCAAGATATATTATTTGTTCAACATTCTTATGGCGCTTGATTTTTAGATATTCATATAATGTTCCGAACCTTGTGGCCCAAAACAAAAATCTAGCGACTTTCGCTAGAAAGAGACTACACACATTGTCCCCTTCAAAATTGATATATGCAAATGACAGAAGAAAAAGAAATGATGTTTACAAATGCATCACTCAAAATTATCTAAAAAGTTCAAGCAAGCCAATAATAAACAAACAAACATCAATCTAATCTTCTCTTTGCGGATAAACCTTTCGCAACTTCACCTCCTCTTGCAATTGTTTTGCAATTATCACAAATAAAACAACTCAAATTAAATGCCAAAGATTTAAATCGAGTTGTTTTTTTATTTGATTTTTCAAGGCAAATAATTTATAATTCAATCAAGAAAAGGAGGATAAGAATGAAATTAGATTTTGTTAGAAAACCAATAAAAAAATATATACAGGAAGAAATAAAACCTCTCTACAAAACCTTCGACAAAGCACACAATCTTTCACACTTTAAATTCGTAACGGAAAATTGCATAACTTATGCACAAGAACTTATCAATCAAGGATACGACATTAATCTTGAAATTGCCTATCTAGTTGGAGCCCTACACGACATAGGAATTGTCCACGGACGAGAGGGACACGCAAAAAATTCAGCAAATATGGTAAGACTCGACAAAACACTTCCATCATTTTTCTCTCGCAAAGAAATTGAACTGATTGCTGAAGCAGTCGAAGACCATTCTTCACACTTGTCTTACGAACCTCGTAGCATTTATGGAAAAATTGTTGCAGATGCCGACAGAAACAACACGACATATTTAGTTTTCTCAAGACCAATCAAATTTGGTTTAAAACACGAAACATTTAGGACAAGACAAGGCCACATCGACAGAGTTTACGAATTCGTTCAAGATAAATTTGGCAGAAATGGTTATGTAAAATATTGGCTCAACATTCCACAAACAACACAATCTCAACAAGAGGTTTGGAACCTGCTTGACAACGAAGAAAAATGCAAAAGTTACATTGCTGGCATTTTCGACGAACTAACCAAAGGCAAACTTAATTAAATCGACCAAACCTTTTACATCTTTGACAAAATAAAAAAAATTGGAGAAAAAACTATGAAACGCAAAAATATATCAAGCGGAACATATAACCATTGTTCAAATTGCAAAATTAAAAAGAATTGTTGTTGCGATTTTGATGACGAAATTGACAACATTGTAACAACTGTTGCAGAAAAAGAAAAAATCATAGGAAGACTTGGAACCTCTGTCGAGAAATATTTTCGTCCTATCAATGAAGAAGCTTTCAACATTTTAAACATAGATTCTGTTTGCCCGTTTTATAAAAACGGTTGTTCAATTTATGACATTCGTCCCAGCGATTGCAAATTGTTCCCTTATGACCTAAAGGAAATTGATGGCAAATATTTCTTAATTAAATATAACCTGCCTTGTGGAAGCAAAAATGTTAATGAAAATGTTGATGCGGTTGTCAAAGAACTGCTTCCTATCATCACAACCTATACAGATAAAAAAATTGAAGAAAAGGTCAACAATCTTCCTTTTGATATAATTAAAGAAATCAAAATTTAATCAAAAGTTTTCATCAAAACAATAAAAAATTAAATAAAACAATAAAAAAAATCAAAAAATGCATTTTTAATGCATTTTTTTGTTATAATATCGTAAATTTTTTTGAATTTTTTCCAAATATTCTCTTGTTTCGTAAAATGGAATTTTTTTCAATGTTTCTCCATCAACACTTAAGTCTTCATCTTTCAACCACTTTGCAACATTTGCTGGACCAGCATTATAGGCACATAATGCAACATCAAAATCTTTAAACTTTTCAATTAAAGTTACCAAATATGAAGTTCCTATAACTATGTTGTCTTTTGGATTTTTCAAATCAAAACTTTTCATATTCAACTTTTGGGCAACTTCTTGTGCCGTGCTAGGCAAAACTTGCATAAGCCCAACCGCACCTTTTGCAGATATTGCTTTCTCATTGAAATGACTTTCAACATTTATCACAGACAAAATCTTACTTTTGTCAATATCAAATCTCTCGCTTGCAACTTCTACCTCTTGCAGAAATTTTATGGGAAACAGATAACCATAAAAGCAGTTAATACCAAAAACCGTTAAAAACAAAAATGAAAAAGAGAAAAAAATTGCAAAAAACCACTTCATAGGTCTATTTTATGAAAAAAGAACAAATCTATGCTCTGCCCATTACAAGTATTTAAGGTATATGATTTACAATTTTTCACCCGACAACAAATATAACCCATCAAAATTTCTTAAATTTCCTTGTCTTTCAATCAGTGATTTTATTTTAGGCAAAAAGCCCCTTTGAAACTTCACTGAAATCCCACAAGCCTTTTTTATGTTCTGAGGAGTGTTTATTATTGCGCAAGGGACATTGTTCTGTTTAAGCAAGTTTGAAAAATTTAAGGTTGAAAACCTTGAATTAAACACCGCAATTATATACTGCATAACCCCTCCTTATGCACAAAAGTCCTCCAATGTCATTATATTATTAATATAGAAAAATTGTTTAAAGAGGGATTTATGATTTATTTAGATAATTCAGCAACAACTTTCGTCAAACCAAAAAACATTCAAAGAATAATGAGCAATGCATTAAACATATTCACAGCAAACCCCGGAAGAAGCGGGCACAAACAGGCAATTAAAACTGCTCTGGCAGTTGAAAATGTTCGTGAACTTGTAGCAAATTATGTAAACACTTCACCTGAAAAAATTATTTTTACTCTTAATTGCACAGATGCGTTGAATTCAGCAATTCTGGGAACTCACAAAAAGGGAGGGCATATAGTTTGCACAGTTAACGAGCACAACTCCGTATTAAGGCCTCTGCAACATTTAAAAGAAATTGATTCTGATTTCTCTTTCACAGTGGCGGAACAATCTAAAAGTGGCGGAATCGTTTGGGAAGACATAGAAAACTGCTTGCAAGACAACACCTATCTTGTAATTGTCAATCACATTTCAAATGTAAATGGTGACATTGCAGACCTAAAAACAATCGGAACAGAATTAAAAAAAAGAAACATTCTTTTTCTGGTTGATGGTGCACAAGGCGGAGGTCATTTTAAATATGATATGCAAGGAATGGGAATAAACCTGCTTGCATTTGCAGCACATAAAGGTTTCTATTCCCCACAAGGTATTGGTTGCTTATGTTTGAATGGAGATTTTGAAATTTCTCCAATAAGATTTGGTGGCACAGGAACAAACTCTTTGGAACCTACTATGCCAGAAAATTTTCCAGAACGACTCGAAGCAGGCACACTCAACACTCCCGCAATTCTCTGCTTTGGAGAAGGCATAAAATTTGTTCAAGAAAATTTCAAACAAATTGAAACCAAGACCGAAGATTTAATAACCTATCTTCATTATGAACTGTCAAAACTGCCCGTCAAAATTTATACAAAAACAGAAAACACATCTGGTGTTTTTGCGTTCAACATTGCCGACATTCATTCACAAGACATTGCAAGTTATCTTGATGAAAAATGGAACATTTGCGTCCGAGGGGGCTATCACTGTGCTCCGTTGAAGCACAAATCTCTCAAGACCCTTGACCAAGGAGCTGTGAGAGTTTCCATTTCATTTTTCAACACATATCAAGAAATTGAAAAATTAATTTTTGCAATAAAACATTATTTGAAGAATGAAATAAAAATAATTTAATTATTAAATTTGCCGTTTTTTTATTATTTATTTTTTAAAAATTGTTTGTTTTTTTTAATTTTATTTATTTTTTTTGAATTTTCTTTGTTTTTTTTGAATTTTCTTTGTTTTTTTGAATTTTTTATCAATTTTAAATTATTTTTTTTAATTATTAGTTCTAAACACGCCAAAGCTTTTCAATAAATAAAAAAGGTTTGAAAACATCAAACCTCTATTTTTTATTATAAATATATCTTTTACAATGCTCGCAAGTGATAAATGGCTGCTCTTTCAATTTTGAAATTGCCGCTTTTGGTTGCTCCATTCTACAATGTCCACAAAAAGCTCCGCTTTCTAAAGGCACAAAAACAGGAAAAATTTTATCATTTCTCTTTTTCTTATATTCTGCCAACAATTCTTGTTGAACGCTTTTCCCTAATTCTGCAAGCTCTTTTACCAACTTTTCTTTTTCTGGGACCAAAACAGAATCTTCTTCAGTTATTTTCTTTTTGCAAACATTATAATCATTTCTGATTTTTTCATAAATATCTTTTGTTTTTTGATATTCTGTTACGATTCTGTTGATTCTTTCCGCTGCTTTTTGCAAAACCTTTTCCAATATGTTCAAGTTTGAAAATATTTTTGATTTTAAAACCGAAATTTTTTCAAGTTCTCCCATAGAAAGACCTTCAATGTCTTTTCCCAAGATTTCTTCCGCTTTTGTCTTGTTGAGTTTATGCTTGCTTTTTATCTCTTCAATTTCTGTAAGCAAATGTTCTGCATCTTCTTTAAGTTTCTCTGAAATTCTCTTGCTATTTTCAGCCTGAACCCTTAAAGCTTCTGCTTTTTTCTTATATGCCCCATTCGACATTTTTTGTTCAATTTTATAAAGTTGTTCGTCAAATTTTTGATATTTCAATAAATTTTCCATTATTATTGCTCCCTATCTATTTTATTTTATAAACCTTTAAAAAGACCACAAATTATTCCACAAAATCCGCAAGTTTTTTCAATCTGTTTGGATGCTTCAATTTTCTAAGCGCCTTTGCTTCAATTTGTCTGATTCTTTCTCTTGTAACAGAGAATTCTCTGCCAACTTCTTCCAAAGTTTTTTGACGACCATCGAGAAGTCCATATCTTTGTCTAATAACTTCTTGTTCTCTTGGTGTAAGGGTGTCAATTACTGCTAAAAGTTGCTCTCTCAACAGTGTTTGTGTCGCACTCTCAATTGGAGACTTTGCACTTTCATCAACAATAACATCGGCCATTTTTCCGTCGTCTTCTTCTCCCATTGGAGTTTCAAGCGAGATTGGGTCTTGTGCAGTTCTTTGAATTTCCATAACTTTTGCAACAGAAAGGTCCATTTCTTTTGCAATTTCTTCAATTGTTGGTTCTCTGCCCAAGCGTTGCATAAGAACTCTTACAACCTTAACATATTTGTTGATTGTTTCTACCATATGAACAGGAATTCTGATTGTTCTTGATTGGTCAGCCATTGCTCTTGTAATTGCTTGTCTAATCCACCAAGTCGCATAAGTTGAAAATTTAAATCCTTTCGTGTAATCAAATTTGTCAACTGCCCTCAAAAGTCCCATATTTCCTTCTTGAATAAGGTCAAGGAATGACATTGAGGTTTTTCCGACATATTTTTTTGCAACACTAACAACCAAACGCAAGTTTGCTTCACAAAGCACTGATTTTGCATATTGGTCGCCTTGCATTGCTCTTTTTGCCAAATCTCTTTCTTCATCAGCACTGAGAAGGGGAACTTTTCCAATGTCTTTCAAATACATCTTGACAGGGTCATCAACACTTACCGACATAACAATGTCAGAAAAGTTGTCTTTATATAAATCTTCATCATTTGTCTTGATGATTTTGATTCCCCTTTTGTTTAAAAGTTCCAAGAACTTTTCAACATTTGACGCATTCTCACCAACCTTAAGCAAAGGGAAATAAATTTCATCTTCGCTGATTGACCCTTTTTTCATTGCAAGCGCCTGCAATTTATCATATACCAATTTGATTTTTGCCAAATCTTGTTTATCTTCTGACATTGAATTCCTCCAAACTTTTATTTTTTAACTGAATAGCAACTTTTCCAAGTTCTCTTGCAATTTCTGCACGCCTTGTTAAATCCGCACAGTTTCTATATTCTTCATTGAGTTTTTCTTGTTTTTTTCTCAATTTTGCTTCTGCCAATTTCCAGACACATTCTCTGAAATATTTTTCCGCATCCTTTTCAAACTCAACAAAATTGAAATTTAAAATATCCATCAAAAATTTGTCTTCACTTGCGCCTTCAAAATCAAAAATCGCAGACAAAGGAAGATTTTTATCAATTATTTCCAAATAAGAAGCAAATTCTTCCAACAACTTTGCATAATCAATCCGCAAATCTTTCCATTCTTTTTTGTGAAGAAGCGTAGCCAAAATAAATTTACTTGCTTTCTCATCGCCCTTTTCTTGTTCTTTTGGAGCAGGCAATGGTTGCTCCTTAATCACAACTTTTTGCGGGGTTGATGAAATATCTCTCCTAAGCACATCAATTGGAATTTTTGTTAAATCTCTAACAATTTCCAAATAAGGTTCATAAAGCGTAGGACTCTCTAGTCGTTTAATTTGCGCCAACACCTCTTTAACAAATTTGTTCTTTTCTTCAGGGACATTTAAGTTGTGCCTAGATTTATAATAATCAATCAAAAATTGCATGTAAGGTTTTGCATTATCAATCATTTCCTGCAATTTTTCTTTTCCGTAAATGTTTAAAATTTCATCAGGGTCTTTTCCTTCTGGCAAAGCAACAATCTTCAAATCCACATTTTCATCTCTAAACATTTCAATTGCTCTGAGAGTTGCTTTCGTTCCAGCCCCATCGCCATCAAAACAAACCACGATTTTGTCGCAATATCTCTTAAGTTCTGTAACATGGTCTTTCGTAAGAGCAGTTCCCATACACGCAACGGTAGATTTAAATCCACCCTTGTGCATTGCAATGACATCCATTTGCCCTTCAACAAGAATTATCTTGTCAAGCAAATGTTGTTGTTTTTGTGCTTTTAAGATGTTAATTCCAAAAACCACCTTTCCCTTTTGGAAAACCATAGTTTCAGCCGTGTTTAAATATTTTGCAAAATCAGTTTTTTCAAGTGCCCTAGCACTGAACCCTATACATTCATTAAACGAATTAAAAATAGGGAACACCAGTCTTCCCGCAAGAACATCATAAATGCGGTTATTTTTTTTAGCACAAACACCAGCATCAAGCATATCTTTTTCAGAAAAGCCTTTGGCCCTTAAATATTGCACAAGTTCAGTCCAGTTTTTAGAATAACCAATCTTAAAGTCTTCAAGTTCTCGCCTTGTAAACCTTCTCATCTTTATGTAGTCTTGTGCAGGCTTTGCTTCCGTGCTGTAGAGGTTTTCAATGTAATGCTTGTAAGTATATTCCAATACAGACAACACTCTTTCTTTTGTCTTTTTAACTTCTTGATGTTTTTGTGAAGATTGAAATTCTGGAAGTTGCATTCCGACCTTGTCCGCCAAAAGTTTGACCGCATCCATAAATTCGATATTTTCCATCTTCTGCACAAATTTAATAACATCTCCAGATTCTTTGCAACCAAAACAATGATAAACCCCATCTTCGCCATTTAAAGAAAACGAAGGTGTTTTTTCATTATGAAAAGGACAGCAAGCCCAATATCTGCTACCCTTTTGTTGCAGTTGAAGATAGTTTGAGGCAATTGAAATGAGGTCATTCTTACGCTTCAATTCCACAAGCCACTCAACAGGAAAACCTTTATTTTGCAAATCAAAACTCCCAAAAAGTGTTATTTGAAAGTATTATACAACAAAAAAACGCAATAACCTCATATTTACCGCAAAATAATTATAAAAAAATGACTAAACTTAAAAAATTTGGGAATAATAGTTACTTTATCAGAAGGAAATGTCAAAAAAAAACACCGAACCCTCGGTGTTTTTTCAATTATATATTATCTTTCAATGTTTTTAATTTAGGTCTTCAACATTAACTAACAAGACAAATGCTTATTTGTTCATTCTGCCAACAAAACGACCAGTCTTCTTTTTGCGGTAGAACCAAACAAATGCCACCACTCCAAAAATTGCAACCGCACCAGACCCGAAAGCAATAACGACATTTTCATTACCCTGTCCTTCGCTTGCACTTTCCGCAGGCGCCGCCTTATATGTAAAATATCCAGGACTGCCCGCAGCATCAATCCTCGCATATGTCGCATCTGTGTAACTTGAATTAAATGCAGTTCCATTTCCACCAACTAAGGCTTTAGTAGATTGAAACATCTGTATTGATTCTGTAACGGCAGAAATCGACCATTTGTCAGAGACATATATTGTTCTTAAAGACGAACAACCAGAAAACATATATCGCATATTTGCAACATTTGAAGTATCAAAATTTGACAAATCTAAACTTGTTAAAGATGAACAAAAATTAAACATATAACCCATATATGTAACATTTGAAGTATCAAAATTTGACAAATCTAAACTTGTAAATCTATAGCAACCAGAAAACATACTTCTCATGTCTGTAACTTTTGAAGTGTCCCATCCTGATAAATCCAAACTTGTAAGTTCCATCTTTCCCATAGCAGCTCCAAATACAGTGACCATATTTATCACATTTGAAGTGTCAAAGTTAGAAACATCTAAACTTGTTAGTTTTACACAATTACTAAACATAAGACTTATATCTATCGCTTTAGAAGTGTCAAAATTAGAAACATCTAAACTTGTTAAACTTTGGCAATTATAAAACATTGAAGACATGTCTATTACATTTGAGGTGTCAAAGTTAGAAACATCTAAACTTGTTAACTTTTGGCAACTATAGAACATTCCATACATATCTGTTACATTTGAAGTATCAAAACTAGATATATCAAGACTTGTCATTGACTTGCAATACATAAACATATGTTTCATATTTGTAACTTTAGAAGTATTAAAAGTTGACAAGTTTAAACTAGTTAAAGCATGTTGAAGCCCCAAAATTGATGTTGTAGAAGAAGTTGCCGCAAACATAAATTCCATATTCGTAGCGTTTGAAGTATCAAAATTGTAAAACTCAATTGCCGTTACCGCCCAAAAAGCGTATAAAGCATAAGAAGCGTCAACAAGTGCCATTTTCTTGTTTGAAAGCACATAGACCGTTGTGCATCCAGCCCCATAGATTTTTGCCATACCGCTTTCATCTGCAGTCGCATCAACACCTGCCAACCCAGAAATAACATTTTCCCCATCTACATAATAAACTTCTTCAGCAGTTTTGTTTCCATTTTCATTGCGATAAAAATCAAACACGATTTTTTGTGCAGCCTTATCTACCGTCGTATATTCACTCACATTCTTCATAAGCGCATTTAGTTCTTTCCCTGCTTTAAGAAAAACAGGATACTTGTCTGCAATATCTGTAAAATATCCAGGAAGACCATCTTTGCCGTCAATCCTCGCATAACTCGCGTCTGTGTAACTATCACTATATGTCGTCCCATTTCCACCAACCAAGGCAAAGCAAGCATCAAACATTCCGTACGAACTCGTAACAGCAGAAGTTGTCCACTTATCCGAAACATAAACAGTTTCCAACAAACAACTATATCCAAACATATAGTCCATATCACAAACATTTGAAGTATCAATCCCCGACAAATCTAATTCTGGGACATTCAAATCCGAGTTGACATAACAATATTTGATTGCAGATGCAAACATAGAATTTAAATTTTTTACTGCTTTTGCCTTAAAACCACTTAAATTAAGTTCCACTGCTGCACCAACATGTCCACCAAACCAACTGAACATATAGGACATATCTTCCACTTTTGTCGCATCCAAATTCGAAAGGTTCGCATAAACTTTATCCCCATACACTTCATCTGCAAAGGATTCAAACATATGAGACATATTAATCACATTTGAAGTGTCAAAACTTGAAATATCTGCCACAACATCACCTGAAGCCTCACTCTTACAATTAAACATATAACTCATATTGGTTGTCTTTGAAGTGTTAAAGTTAAAGAATGACTCTAGTGATTTTATTCCACCAAAATTTTGAAACATATAACTCGCATCTTCATTCATCATCATTTCTTTTGCAGAAAGAACATAAACCGTTGCTCTGCCTGCGTTATAAATCAACGCCTCTCCATTCCCTCCAGCGGTTGCGTCAACCCCTGTCATTCCAGAGATAACATTCGTTCCGTTCACATAATAAACTTTCGCTTGTGTTGTGTTTCCGCTTGAATCACGATAATAATCAAACACAATCTTTTGCACAGTCCTATTTGAAGTCGAATATGATGAAGCATTTTTCATAAGGGCATTTAGTTCTTGCCCAGTTTTGAGAGCGACCTTATACTTTTCCGCAACATCGGTAAAATATCCAGGAAGACCATCTTTGCCGTCAATCCTCGCATATGTTTTGTCTTTGTAACTTGAACTATATTTTGTTCCATTTCCACCAACCAAGGCAGAGCAACCATTAAACATATATGTTGAACTCGTAACTGCAGAAGTCGTCCACTTGTCTGAAACATATACAGTTTTTAGATATCGACAATTTTGAAACATATATGTCATATTTGTAACTTTTGAGGTATCAAAACTTGATAAATCCAAACTTAAATTTGTTGCACTATATCCGCAAGATTGAAACATATATCTCGTATATGTTACACTTGATGTGTCAAAACTTGACAAATTCAAACTTAAACTTGTTGCACTATATCCGCAACATGAAAACATAGACCCCATATCTATAACTTTTGCTGTATTAAAACTTGACAAATCCAAACTTAAATTTGTTGCACTATATCCACAATAATAAAACATAGACGACATATTTGTTACACTTGATGTATCGAAACTTGACAAGTCCAAAGTAAAATTGCTTGCACTATATCCACAATATGAAAACATATTTGACATATTTGTTACACTTGATGTATTGAAATGCGAAATATCCAGTATAAAGTTTGAACTATTATATCCACAACATACAAACATACCTTCCATACTGGTTACACTTGATGTATCAAAACTTGATAGGTCTAACTCAAAACTTGTTGCACTATATCCGCAATATAAAAACATAGACGACATATCTGTTACACTTGAAGTGTCGAAACTTGTCAAATCTAAATTGAAACTTGTTGTCCACTCACCACAAGAAGTAAACATATTTGACATATTTGTAACGCTTGATGTGTCCCAACCCGAAAGATTTAAACTACCTCCAAACCGCCAACCGCTAAACATCTTTGTCATATTTGTCATACCTGAAACATTCCAACTAGATAAGTCGAGTTGATTGATGCCACAATTTCCAAACATCTCCTGCACCGAGGCTTTCACAGTCCAGCCAGAAAAGTCTAATGAATTTAACAACACAGTACTACCAAACATATAGTCCATCGTCGTTACTTTTTCAACATTCCAATTTGAAACATTAAGGCCTACAAGGTTTCTTGAACCAAAAAACATACCACTCATATCAGTTACATTTGAGGTGTCAAAACTTGTTAAATCCAAATTAAGCGACGGATTCTCGTTGTCATATTCGCCACAATAAGCAAACATATATGACATATTTGTCGTTTGTGAAGTGATAAGGTTGTTAAAGACCGCAGAACCCAACCAATAAAAACCATAGAATGTGTAAGACAAATCTCTCGCCGTTATTTCGCTTAATGACAAAACATAAATTGTCGAAGTCCCCGCACCATACAGCATTATTTTTCCCGCCTCATCAACATCAACAGGAGTCCCCGACAATCCAGCAATAAGGTTTGTTCCATTTGGAGCATACTGTCCTGATGCTGTGTAATAATCAAAAATAATTGAAGTTGTTACCGAATTTTTGACTGTATAATCATCAGCATTTTTCATAAGCGCATTGAGTTGTTGTCCTGTCTTCAAATATGCAACATTTGCTGGTGCAAGCACTGAATAAGAAAGTCTAACCCCGCAAGATGAGGTGAGATATCTGTTTCTTGCAATGCCTGTGCTTGTTATGTATGTTGCGTTGTTGATCGTTGTCAAATCTCTTGTCCAATAGTCGCAATATTGCGTGTTAGAAATTCCTGCCATCATACAAACCAAATCGCTTGCATACGCAACCTTGCTCGTGAAGTTTTCATTAAGTTCATCTTGCGAAACTTGATAAACTCCTGTTGTGGTTATGTTTTCAGATTTCACTGCAATGTTTGTTCCGTCTGCGTTGAAATAGTCAAACTCTCTTTCAACCTCTGCGGCAAAATTAATTTGACAAGATTCATTTCCAAAGTTCGTGTTATATGCCAAATATTGTGCACTGTCAGAATATTTCCAGCCTTCGCTTACACTTCCACTTGCAATTGCACCCCAGTCCAAAACCACATCTGAAACCGCTGTCTTTACAACATCTTCAGTTCTTGAACTTGGAATAATGCTGTCCCTTTCACTTTCTGCAACTCCAAAATCACTCAATCGCCAGCGGATTGGTTCCAACTTATACCAATAAAAACTGCCAGCAACAAAATTTACACTCGTTCCATCCAATGAAACAGAAACACTCTTTGGTGCTGTCAGTTTTAAATATTCTTCATCGTTATATGTATATACCCCATACAAATTTCCAGCAACAGTCAAAGAATATTGCACAGAAAGTCCTGCAGAGTTTAATGTTGTGTTCAACGAATTTCCAACATAACTTTGCGGATAATATCCATCTTCAAAATAGAAATATTGCTTGTCGCCATCATATTTAAGTTCAAATCGCCCGCTAGAGGTAGAATTTGCACTTATTTCACTATCTGCATAAGTTCTGTTTGGGTTAGAAAGAGAACCGCAAATACCCCCCCCCCACGCACAGTGAGGTTGTTGCCAAAATTGCTATCAAAAATCCAAAAATATATTTCCTTATCAACACTTTTTTCCTTTAAATTTATATTTTGTTTCAATTCCGGCATAAATCAATTGTCTTTTTCTTTTTTATTATATACAAAAACCATCATTTTTCCAAACAATTTAACAAAATTTCTTGAAAACGAACTTAATTGTTCTATTTTATCTCAAACAACTTGTTTTTGCTTAATGCACCCCCACAACCCACAACAAAAAAAGGAAGTTTTCACTTCCTTATTTTTCTTCTTGTTCGTCTTTGATATAAGAAATTTTTAAGTTGACTTTTCTAATTCTGTGCCCTTCCATTTTTGTGATTGTAAAAATCATATTTATCTTGTTTTGCGTTAAATTCCCTTCATCATCAATGAGTTCATCAATCGTAAAATATTCATAGACTTTTTTGTTCTCTGGAATTTCTTCAGACAAATCAAACAAAAACGAGTTGATAGTTTGATATGGGTTTTCTGGAACATTTTCAATTTCAAGTCTATCAAAAAGTTCTTCAACTGAAATTTCTGCATCAATGGAATATTCATCATCTCCCACTTGTTCAAGAGCAGGTTCTTTTTCATCTTGGTCGGTTTCATCATAAATTTCGCCAACAATCGTTTCAATGCAATCTTCCATAGTTACAATTCCGGAAACACCTCCGTTTTCATCAATGACCACCGCCAAATGCTTTTTCGCTTTTTGCATATCTTTAATAAGCGTGTCAATATTTGTGTTTTCCGCTGTAAAAAGAGGTTTCTTCATAAGTTCTGACAAAACTATATTCTTTCCAGAAATCTTCGCATTGAAAAAATCTTTAATGTTCAAAAGACCAACAACATTGTCTGTGTTTTCTTTGTAAACTGGAATTCTTGAGTATTGATGCTCTGAAAATGCCTTTTCAATTTCTTCTACGGTTGAATCAACATTCAAAAAAACAACATCAACTCTATGCGTCATAATATCGTGTGCAGTCGCTTCTTTAATTTTAAAAGTTCCTTGGAGCATATCCGCTTCGTCTTTGTCCAACATTCCATCTTCTTCCATTGTGTCAATGATACTTTCAAGTTCATCAACAGTAACATTGTTGGAATTGTCTTTTTTCTTGGTAAACAATTTTTGCAAACCGTAGAAACAAATCACAATTGGATAAAGCACTTTCATAAGCACATATATTGGCCCCGCAACTTTAACCGCAAATTTTTCTGGTCTTGCTTTTGCGAGTGCCTTTGGCAAAATTTCTCCAGTGATCAAAATTACAATTGTCATCACAACCGTGTTGAGAACATTCATCAAAGCAGGATTATGAGAAAGAAACTGCGAAAAAAGAAACGCACAGAGTGTGGTTGAAAGAATGTTTACAATGTTATTTCCAACGAGAATTGTAGTCAAACACCTGTCGTAATGCTCTGAAATGTAAAGTGCCTTTCTTGCTCCTTTGACTTTGTTCTCAGCCATTCCTCTGATTCTAATTAAATTCATAGAGGTAAGTGCTGTTTCGCTTGCCGAAAAAAACGCAGACAAAAGCAAAAGAACAACGATAACCGCAATCAATGCGGCGTGAATAGAACTAAAAGTTGCTAAAAGCATACTGGGGTGATACATAATTTTCTCCTTATAATCAAAAAAATAATTCATTTAAATCATCAGTCATTTGAATGTCTTTGCATTAAAAAACAATGTTTACATAACTAATTTATTTAAATTTCTAGTGTATTATATCACAAAACGCAACAAATGTAAAGAGTTTTTGTATCAATTCGTTTCTTCGTCCGGTTGACAGCAATTTTTCCGTTTGATATAATTCTCAATATAGACATATATTTTTATCTTTTTGCAAATTGCAAAATTCAAATTATTAACAAAAACTTTCAAAAAGGAAAATAAAAGAAATGGCTGAACAGTGTAAAATTTGCCCAAGGGGTTGTTTAATAAATAGAGAAAATTCAAAGGGGTTTTGCAATGAGTTCAAACAAATCCGCATTTCAAAAATTATAAAAAATTTTATGTGGGAAGAACCTTGCATAACAGGAAACAAGGGTGCTTTGGCCATTTTCTTCTCTGGTTGCAACTTAAAATGTGATTATTGCCAAAACTTTCAAATATCACGAGGAGGGGTTGGAGAAGTTTACTCTATTGACGAGTTTGTAAATATAATTGAACAAAATCAAGACAACCACTGTTTTATCGACCTAATCACACCAACACATTTCTCTGATCAGTTGCGTCAAGCCTTTAAAAAGATAAGCAAAAAAATCCCTGTCGTTTGGAACACAAATGGTTATGAATCAACCACTACAATTGAAAATGTTTCTGAGTTTGTTGATGTTTTTTTAACAGATTTCAAATATTCAGACAATCTCTTGGCCGAAAAATTTTCAAAATGCAAAAACTATTTTGAGGTTTGCCTTGATGCCACAAAAACGATGTGCGCCCTCAAAACTGACAAATATGAAAACGACTTAATTTCTCAAGGAGTCCTTATTAGACACCTCGTTTTGCCAGGTCTTGTTAAAAATTCTCTCGCAGTGCTGGATTGCATAAAAGAAAACTTTCCAGAAAGAAAAATTAGCCTTATGAGCCAATTCACACCCAACGGACAAAGCGAACTAAACAGGCCTCTTAAGGCAATTGAATATAAAACCGTTCTTGCCCATGCTGAAAAATTGCAACTAACAAATGGCTATTTTCAAGACTTTTCAAGCGCAAGTTCCAACTACATTCCAAAATTTTAACAATTTGCTCTTTATAAACCTTGCAAAAACAGAAAATTTCGTCAATTCATTTGACATAATTTTTATAAAATTTTATCATATTAATATAATTAAAATAATTTTGCGGAGGAATTTATGTCAAAATCATCTAAAAGATACATATTTTTGGCAATCATCTTCAGTTTGGTTACAATTACTTTTACATTGCTTTATCGCTTTAAGGTTGTAGCAAGAATGGATTTATATTTGGCAGTTACTTATGTTACATACTTCGTTGGAATCGCCTTGCTTTATAATGGCGCATATGTGAGAGAACACGGCCACACAACATCTACTGGCATCAACTTTGGTTTTGGAATTTTGTTTATCATTGCCTCAACCGTAATGTTGGTTTATGGTTTAGTAACAGGCATAATTCTTTTGTTTTAAACAACAACCAAATTTTTAAAAACACCAATTAAAAAAACTTTAAATATTCAACAAAAAAAAAGACTGAATTTATCAGTCTTTTTTATTTGTTCTGTTTTGAAACTAATTGCTCAATCTCTTGATTTCATCAAGCAAACTTTCGAGTTTAGAGTTAATTTCTGCAATTTTCTTTTCAGATTCGTGTTTTGCAATAACTGCTTGTGCTTCTTTTTGAAGAACATCAATTTGCTCAATGAGTTCTTCTCTTCTTGTTTGCTTGTCATCAACAGATGCCAAATCCATTTCTTTCATTGCACTTTCAAGTTCTTTGTTCAAAGCCGCCCTCATTTTGTTGAGTTTTGCTTCTTCTTCTGAAAGTTTTTTGTTGATTTCAACAATTGAGTCAAGTTGTTTTTTTGGTCTTCCTCTGCCTCTTTTTTCTTGAACGACAGACTCTTCGACCTTAACGATTTTCTTTGGTCTGCCAGCTTTTTTCTTTGGCGCCGGCTCTGCCACTGAAGTTGATTGAACAATCTTTCTTGGTCTGCCAGGACGCTTCTTTGGAGTTTCAGCTGCAACCTCTTGTTTTGGTTCTTCAACCTTTTCTGCAACAATCTTTCTTGGACGACCTCTGCCCTTCTTCTCTTCAACTGGAGCTGTTTGAGCTACAATCTTCCTTGGTCTGCCAGCCTTTTTCTTTTCTGCAACTGGTTCTTCTTGAACAATCTTTCTTGGTCTGCCAGGACGCTTCTTTGGAGTTTCGACCACAACCTCTTGTTTTGGCTCTTCAACTCTCTTTGTTTCTTTTTTAGGTTCGTCTAAAGAGAATTCTTCAAAACCATCATCTAAATCTAATGTTTGAGCAACTTCTTCAGGTTTAATCTCTTGAGGTTTTTCTTCTGAAACATTTTCTTCATTATCGCTTGCGTTTGCAAATTCAATTTCGTTGTCTTTATCAACATCTTTAATTATGTTTTCAGCAACCCCATATAAATCATCTTTTTGTGAAACATCAGTAATGAAATCAAATTCATCAAAATCTTCAAAATCCACAACCTTCTTTTCTTCTTGTGGTTCAACAGTTTGAGCTTGCAAAATCAAGGTTCCGTCTTGAGAATAAACATTTCCTTCAGCATCATGGAAGTTTCCTTGTGGGTCATAGTAAGTTCCATTTGGATAAACATAGTTTCCAAGTTCATCATATTGCCCTTCAGCATTTGAAACATCTTCAACCACTTCGTTTCCTTGAGAGAGTGTTTCCATATTTGCCGCATCAAATTCGCCTTGTGGAACATTTTTAAGTCTAATTTCAAGTTCTGTGATATATTGCTTGTTTTGTTCGTTTTCTGCTTTCAATGCTTCTATCTTATCATTGAAAACCTTTGCAACAACCTTTTCTGCACTTTGACAGAATCTATTAAAGAAGGTTTGATATTCACCAATCATACCGTTTTCAACATCAGCCTTGAATGTTTCCAACTCTTGATTGAGTTTTGCAATTTCTTCTTCGCCCTCTTTCTTTTCAAGCAAATATTTTGCTCTTTGTTGTTCAAATTCTTGTTCAAGTTGTTCTTGTTTTGCAACTTCTTGTGTTTGTTGCTTACGATAATAGTTACTTTCAATTCTGTTTGTTGTTTCTTCTTGCATTTGACGAAGTCTAACAATATTTTCTTTAGATGCTTGAATTTTTGTTTGAGAATCTTTTTGGACCATATCAAAGTTCTTTCTTCTCGAATCAAGTTCCGCTTCCAATTGAGAAACCTTAACCAAAATCTTTTCTTTCTTTTTCAAGAACAATTCGCTTTCTCTCATTGCTCTTTCAAGAACAATTGAGCCATCGACACCTGTTGATGAAAAATCGTAAACCTCGTGATTGATTTGTTCTTCTTTTGCTTTGTTGAACTCTTCCTTTTCTTTCCTTGCTTTATAATCCAAGAATTCACGAAGAACTGGTTGTCCCTTTTCAATTTCTTCAGGAGTAAACAAAATTTGATAGTCAATATATGTTGGCAAATCAAGGCAAGCATTGTCCATAAATCTTCCAAACAAAGACACATTTTGATAAAGCGAATTCAAGATAGCGTTTTTTCTTGCTCTGAGGAATGCTACAAAAATTGAAGAAATGATAACAATGAAAATTGGAACCATAATTGAAAGCACAATGCCGTTACCGGTCAAATAGTCAGTAAAGCTCGTAAGCATCAAAATGAACATAGCCACAACAAACGCCCAAATGGTTGAAAAAAGTCCAAGGTTCTTTATGTTAGAGTTGTAAGAACTTGTCTTTAAAGGTTTTTCAACAAGGTTATCCGTTGAAAGATAAGTCGATGGAGCCCCTTCTCTGAACAATATGTATTGTTGCCAATAATAGCACAGCCTCTTTGGCGCTTTGGTTTTGAAAAGAAAGTTAACATCTTTGATGTTTTCCTCCGTTACAACCTTTTGGTCAAAAAGCCAATAGTTAATTTTGTCCAAGGCACGATTCAAGGACGCCTCATAGGAAAATGATGATTTCACAAGGAAGAAAATCACCAATAAGATTTCCACACCAAGTGCGATAATAAATAACATATCAAAACCAATCAAACGAACAAGGTCTGAGAAGAATGATGCAATACTATCGACAATACTACACATTGTAGAAAACATAATATACCTCCTGTTTGTGAATAGTATAACACAACTAAAAAAATAATTACTAATAATTTTTAATATTTTTTCAAAAATTTTTAAAAATATTTTTTTATCCCTAAATTAAAGAGAAAGAAGCCTATATACAATTCTTGTTTTTTAATTAAAAATATTATATTTTTTGCATTATTCGGAGCGAAATTTAAAACTTTTCGCTTTATTTATATAAATAAATTATTCTATTAATAATATATCTTTAATATGTCCTTGCTCCTTTTTTTAAATTGTTAGTTTACATCTTCAAAAACAATAAACAAACAAATAAAAAACAAGGAAGTCAAAACTCCTTGTTTTTTCAATCTCGGCAAAAGACCTTCGTCCACTTTTTTACACAAACAAATTTAAAAAGCGCATTATTTCTATTTTACCTCTATCAACTTACTGTTTTTAAGAGAAAGCAAATATGCATTCTTTACAGGAAGGTTAAAAAAGTTTTCTAGTGCCCCCTTATAAAGTTTTATTTGCCCCTTGTATGTATTTAACAAATATTCTTCACTGTTTGAATTTGAATATTTATAATCAACCAAAACAATCTCATCTTCTTGCACGACAAAAAAGTCAACCACCCCTTGAACAATGACTTCTTCATCAACTTGACAGCCATCTAAAAGATTTGAAAGTTTGTCTTTCATAATAAATTCTTTTTCTTTAACAACTTTTCCCGTTTCCACAAATTTCTTCAAAAGCAAAATGTTTTTCAAAAGGGTTTCTTTATCTAAAAATTCTTCAGCATCTCCCAACAGCTCTTTGTTGTTTTCGAGTTCTGCCAACAACTCTTGCATATTTCCAATTTTTCCAAACGGCAATATCTTCAATGCCAAGTGGTAAGCATTTCCAATTTCGACACCTGCACCAGAAAAAGATATTTCTTGATTTGAATATTTTTGCAGAATATCTTCTTTGTTCTTGTTATTCAGAGATGTAACACTTTCTTTCAGTCTAAAATTGTCGCTTTGTTCAAAGTCATATTTAAAATTCAAATATTCTTCCATTTGTTTCACAAGTTTAGGGTCATTTGTAATTTTTCCATAAATTTCCTTTGCAACACTTTGCTCTTCTACAACATTCTCAATTTTAACAATCTCAATCGTATCTGTTTCATAAAAGTCTTTTTCAAGAAGCAGTTCTTTGGCTTTTGGAAGTGCAAAGAATACAAAATCAAAATATGTCTTACAACTCAAAATGTTTTGCTTTTCAAATATTGATTTTTTAAAATCGCCAAACAAATATAATCTATTTTTTGCACGAGTTAACGCAACATAAAAAATCATAAGTTCTTCTGCAAATTTTTTTTCTTGTTCTCTCTTGTTGATTGCCTGCATCTTAATGGTTACATTTTCTTTGTTTGTCAAACTATCATAATTCTTTACAGAGAAGCCAAACTCCTCATTAATTTCAACATAACCCTTTTTATATGGGTCTTTCATCAAATCCTTTTCGCACCCAATTAAAAAAACAATTGGATACTCAAGACCTTTGCTGTTGTGAATTGTAGTCAACAAGATTGCATCATCCTCAATTGTTGATTCAGTAGAAACTGAAATTTGAATATTTGAAAAATAATCAACAAGTCCAGACAAATCGTTGTCAAACCCACTTGCAGAAATTTCTTCCAAAAATTTGTCAACAAACAGATTTAATTTTTCATTTTGTTCATGCAAATTTAAATAAGCCCTATAATTTGTTTCATTAAAAAATTGCAAAAATGCGTGTTTTATTCCAAAAAAAACAATATTTTCTTTAAATTTTTCTAAATTTTTATTAAATTTTGAAAAAACTTCGTTTTTGTCTTTTTTGACAAGTTCGCACAAAGTCCCTTTTTCACCACTTTTTTCATTAGCAATTTTCTCAAACGACATGCCACCCAAAGGAGAAATTAAAACACTTAAAAGAGAAATGTCGTCTTCCATATTTAATGCAATTTTAAGGCAATCAACAAGAACCTTGATTTCAGGCTCATCAAACATGTTGTTTTTTGAATTAGAAATCACTGGCACACCATTTTGTTGCAAATAAATTGCAAGTTCATCAAAAAAATCATCTCTCGTCCTTGCCAAAATTGTTATGTCGCTATATCTACAATCTCTCAAAACACCTTTATCAGATATTTTTGAGGACATAACTTCAACAATTCGCCTTTTGACATCTTTTAGTTTCTTCTCAAACTTATTTTTCTTCTTGTTACAGTCTTGCTTCACACTATATAAGTAAGGCAATGGAATTTCTTTTTCTTCATCTTCTTCAACCAAATCTATATAAACCGCTTTGGCAGGCTCATCAACAAATTTTGACCGCCCCTCAAGCATAGAAGTTGCCAAATAGTCAATTCCCGTTGTTTGTTTTGTCATACAAACTTTGCAAACATCATTTACAAAACCAAGAACCTTTTGACTGCTTCTAAAGTTCGACTTCAAACAATTAACTTGCGAATCTTCATTTAAAGAAAACTCTTCCATATCTTTTAAAAATATTTCCGCGCTGGCATTTCTAAAACCATAAATTCCTTGCTTTGCATCTCCTACCGCAACAAAATTGCAGTTTTTTGCAACATTTTTTACGATTTTTTCTTGAATTTTGTTTGTGTCTTGATATTCATCAATAAAAACATATTTGACAGACGAGAATAAATTTTCTTTTTCTGACAATTTTTTCATATAAAATTCAAGGTCTGCAAAAGTTAGGACATTTAGATTTCTCTTTATCTTACTTAACTCTTCTTGATAAATTCCAAAAAACTTGAGCAACACTTTTTCAAGTTTCGCTTCCTTCTGTTTTTCGACATTCTCCAAGTCGTCAAGTTTCAATTTTTGCAAATCGTCCTTAACATTGGCTATCATTTTCTTTACGGCTTCAAGTCCTGCGAAAGCCTTTTCGCCAATTTGTTCCTTGTTTGGCCTTCTCGGAAATTTAAACGCTTTAAACATTTCACACATTTCGCCCAATGTTTTAGCACTCAATATTATGTCAGCCTGTTCTTTCAGTGCAAGATAAAAATCAAAAACATTAATTTTTTCACAATCCTCAAGCGCACATACAATGCGTCTCTTTGAACTTTCAAACAAAAACCCTAAAGCTTTGTTAAAATACACATCACTATCATCTAAATTCTTTTTAACAAACGCTTCTTTATCTGCAAGCGATTGTAGCAAATTGTCGATTTCAAGAAGTATTTCTCTGATTTTATTTTTATCATTCTTAAAATTTGACAACAAAAACAGACACTCTTCTTCATTTGATGCATAAAAAGTCTTTATTGTCTTTTCAAACGCCTCCAAAGAGAGTTTTTGAGAATAATTTTCATCTAAAATCTCAAAACCTGCAGACAAACCAACCAAATTCGCATACTTTTTTAAGCATTTTTCACAAAAAGCATCAATTGTGCAAATATTTGCCGTTGACAGTGCATCAATCTGCTCCAACACAAATGCGTCATTGCCTTTGCTTTTTAATTGCTTAAGCAACCTCTCTTTCATCTCCGTTGCTGCAGCTTTTGTAAAAGTTAACACCAATAAATTATTTACAGAAACATTTCTTTCGCATATAAGGTTTGAAATATACTCTATCATAATATGCGTTTTACCACTTCCTGCTGAAGCACTTACTAGCATATTTTTCTTGGTGTTTCTTAAAACTTCTTGTTGTTCTTCAATGATTTGCTTCTCTTCTTTTGTTTCTACCACACCAACTTCGACTTTTTGATTTTTCAACTCTTTCATCATTTTTTCCTTTTTAAATTTTCATCATCAACACTTTGCATCTTTCTGACTACCCCACTTTCTCTGTGTTGACAAACCGCCATATAAGGACACCACTTACACATTCCATCTAAAGGTTTTGCTTCAATATAACCAGACTTAATTTCATCAACAGCAACCTCGGACACCTCTTTTGCATAATCAATTAAATCCTCTAGTTTTTCCGTCAAACAACTTCCTCTATAACCAAAAGGCTTTTCCTGAGTCGGTTTGTTATGCTGAACTCCAAGGACATCACTTTTAAAACCAATTTCCTCCAAACGATAATCCGTTTTCAAAATTGCTTTTTCATCTTTAGTTATTAGTCCATTTAAATGTTTTTTCGCTTCATCTTGCTTGCCATATTTTGTTTGGCAATCAAAATAGAAAACTCCAGCACAGTCCAATCCTGTTTTTTGTTTTATTGCGCCTGCATATAAAAACAACTGCAATTTCTTGCCATAAAACAAATCTTTTCTAACATTGTCTGTTTCTCCAGTTTTATAGTCTATAATTCTAAAATAATTATCAGACTTATCTACCCTATCAACAATACCAGAAAGATTTGAATTTGAAAAATAAGGTCCAAAAACACTTTTTTCAAGCAAAAATGGCCTGAAATCGCTAATTTTTTGCTCATTTTTTGCATTTTTTAGAATTATTTTGCTTTCATTTCTTAAATAATTTACAAAATATTTTCTATCAAGAATTTTTTTATCGTAAAATCGATTTGCATATTTACTTACAAACTCATCAACAAAGCCATCTATGTCTAACCGTTCTCGATCTTCTGTAGAAAAATAGTGTTCCAATAATAAATGTTGAAAACTTCCAAATTGCATTTTTGTCGGTTCAATGTTTTGAAGTTCTTTAACCCCCAAAACATATTTTACAAAATGCATAAATGGACACTTAAAATAGGTTTCCAATTGCGACGCAGACACCTTGCTTACTTCAAACAAAGATTGATTTTTCTCTCCTATGGAAAAATTGGTAAGAGTTTCTCGTTTTGGAACTGAATTGTTTACAAGCACTTTTAATGCATCGGAAAATTTTTGAGCAATTTTGTTTTTTCCTTGCAAATAAGTATAGCTTTGCAAAAGATTCTTACTGCCACCAACAAAAAATAACAATCGTTTGAGAAGTTCTTCTTCTGACATACTTTCATCATCACAATCTTCAATTGTCATTGAATGAACAACATTTTTTCCAAACATTTTTTGTAAATCTTCAATTATTGATGATTTTTGCATAAGTTGCCCCCCATCTTGCAAAGGGTAACTTACAATCAAATTTGAATTCGCGTGTTGAAAGAGTTCAAAAACTTTAAGACGATTTCTTCTGTTAAGAACCTTAATTTCAGGTTCAATCTTTATGTTCAAGGACAACTTCTTTATATCTTCGTCATCAATAATTCCAATATCACTTCTATTTTTAGGCAATGCATTTGCCGTTGCCCCCAAAACGCACAATGTGTTAACATCAGAAAAATAACTGCTTGTCGCATCACCAACAAACACCGCATCAATATATGTAGGAATTGTTTCAACTTTGACCGCTTGCAAAGAAACGGTTAACAATTTTTCAAAATCAGAAAGTTCAAAAACCTCATCTTTTCCAAGGAGAGAAAGTTTATCAAGAACTCTTTCCACCAGCTCAAACGCTTGAACATTTTCACTTTCTTTTTGAAAATTATTGCATTTTTTAAGTTTGTTTGACAATAAATCATAATTTTTCTTATTTTTTTTCAATATTTCTTGCAATTTTTCACAATAATTTGAAATTTCTTTGCATTGCAAAAGATTTTTTATGTCCTCAACAATATCTTTATAATCTGGATTTCTTTCAACAAACTCAACCTCATCTTGCACATTATAATGTCTTATTTGCGACAAGATTTCCTCTTGAGAATTTTCATTTAAAATTAAAGAATTTGCCAAAAATTGCAAATTTTCTTGCGTAAAACCAATTTTTGAAATGTTTATAATCTTCAATAAAAACTTTCCTAAAATTGTTTGCGAAAGGTCTGTTGCATCATCACAGTAAAAGGCTATGTCATATTGTGCAAAGATAGTTTTAATTTCTTCATAATAACTTTTGTCCGAAACCGCAATGGCAAAGTTTTTAAATTTTTCTCCACTGAAAATTTGATATCTGATATATTTTGCGACAAACTCAACCTCATCTTTTTTGTTTTTTGCAATCAGACATTTGAAAAAATCATCTTGCCCGTTCTCTATGTCAAAACCAAAAAGATTTTTGACGATTTTTAACTTGTTTCCAGACAACCCACTCTTTGGGTTTACAACCTCAACAACAACCCCATTATCCGCTGCGAATTTTTTTGTTTTTTGAAAAATGTCATCTTCATAAATAAAAGCATTATTTTGCGAAATTGGTTTTGCATAGCCAATGTATATTTGATTGACATATTTTGCAAGCTGACAGACAAAGGAATTTATTTCAGTTGAAAAACTATCAAAATTTACAAAATATAGGTTTGTTTTTGACAAATTTACCTTTTCCTCTAAATTTTCCACAAAAAATTGCAAAAGACGAGATAGGTCAAACTTGCTCTCAAGCAATTGTTCATATCTCTCATAAATATTTTTTAAGTCAGACATCTTATTGTCTAACAGTTCATCTCCAACACTTTTAATGTGCGATGGCAAAATTTTGCACGCCTTAAACTGTTTTACAATTTGCAAAATTTGAATACATAAATCAACTCCACACTTTTTGAAGTATTTGAAGTTTGTTTCTTGCTCTTTGATTGCTTTAAATATGCAAAAAATTTCTTCAATCCCACTCACTCTTTCAAATTGCACATTGTTTCGTTTTAAAAGTTTGCTTGCAAGTCTTGAAATCCCAACAATTTCAGTGTTGAATGTTGCTTTTTGTTTAAGCACATCAAAAACAAGACTTTCTGCCTGCATAGAAAAACTATCTGGAACAACAATCAAGTTTTCCTTGTCAAAATCTTTAAAATCTACATATTCAAGCACATTTTTCGCCGCCTCAAATGCCGTGGCCCCCGTTACAATTTTGATTTTCATATAAAAAGTTTATCACATTACATAAAATAAATCAATCTATGGTTAGAGAAAACTTACCACCCCTCCATCTTTTGGGATTTCTCTCACTCTACTTTTGAAAACTCTTGAACTTTTTTGTTGCCTATTTTCATTTTTAATTTTCCCAATTTTCTTGAAGAAGTTTGCAAACTCGCTTTTAACAGCAAATTTTCATTTTTAATTTTTTCATATTCTTGCTTTAACCCTTCAATTTCCAAATTCTTTTTATTTAGTTTTTCCTCAGACTCTCTCAATTTTTCTTCAACTTTTTCTTTTTCATTTTTTTCTTCTTCAATAAAATTCTCAATTGCCGTTTTCTTTATTAATTTTACAACTCCCATAACAAGACTGTTTAAATCGTTTTCATTGATAATTTTTTCTTTTTTTTGAAAAATCACTATATTTTTTGCATTTTTTATGGATTTTTTCTTAATATTTTGATATTTATTTTGAAGTCTTGTCATTTTTGACAAATCTCCTTGTGCAAGTTTCTGACAAGCAGCTCTTACAGAATAGCCATTTTTTCTTAACATTTCTATTTCTTTTACAAGACTTTCACAATCACCTTTCTCGAATGTTTTAAAATGATTTTTTTTATGCATTTCAAGATTTATCCCTAGCCTTTTTTGCCTGCAACCATCTTTAACCAAATTGTCAACTTCCATGTAATAATAATTTCTGACACTGTTTGGTTTTCTTGCATACCTTTGTGCATGCAAAACAAATGCTTTTTTTATTCCCTCCTTTCTTTTTTTACACTCCTCAACCTTTGAAAACAAAAACTTTACTTCATCATCATTCCAAATCTTCATAATTACCTCCAAAAGCATTTTTGACACTATAAACTTTTCATAACCTGAAAAAAGATAATATAATTTGCAACATTTTGTCAGATATAATTGTTTACAAGCATAAAACATTTCTCTGTTCATAAAATCTTATATGAAACATTTCCTTGTGGCAACATATCCTTGCCTTGTCAAAACCATAAACCAACAATTTGAACTTGACCTTAATGACCAAATTGAAATTGAAAACGAGCAGTTCATTTTTATTTATCCTCTTGATTGTTCAACACTTCCATTTTGTATCAACTTCAACACTTGCAAAGAAAATCGTTTTTTTTCGTTTATTAAAAAAAATGAAAAAACTTATATAATTTTAGAAAAACAAAGTTCTTTTTCTGTAACACACAAAGAAATTCTTAAATTTAATGATAAAATTTGCACCATTGAAATTAACAATCATAAAATTGCGTTTGAAACAGACAAAAAGAAATGTGAACACTTTTGTTTTCACAGCATACAGAATTATAAAGTTTCAAAAATAAAAAACTTTGCTTATCTTCAACTTGAAAATGAATGTTTTCTTTTTTCAATGACAACCGAAAAATTGACACACATTCTAGGAAGTTCGTTTGATTTGCAGAACGACAAAATCACTTTTGAAAAACATTTTTTTGACAGTCAAGGTAGAACAAAAATACAAAAACTTGAAATTGAAGAGGAAGGAATTTTGATGAAAGAAGAAAGAATGATTTATAACAAAAAAACACCCTCTCGCAGAGAGTTTGTTTCTTTTAAGTTCATGGAAAGCATAAGGGCAAAAGATTTTGATTTTGCACACACATTACTTTGCAAAAAGCTTCAGGAAAGCGTCAACAAAGAAAACCTGCAAACTTTTTTCGGAAACATTTCTTTTTTTGTCTTTCTGGAAGAAAATCAATTTCTTTGTTTTTCTCAAAACTCAAAAAATTTTGTGTCTTTTGCAGTTGAACACAATGAAATTCAAGACATAACTTTGGACTCCCTATAAAAATTAAGACAAAATCCCCAGAAGTTTCAATTTTTTGTCAAAGTGGCACTCAAAATTTTTGACAAGAATTTTTAACAATTCAAATTCACTGTTTTGTGCAAGTTTTATTGTGTCAAGTTTCTCAAATGATGTTTCACTCAAAATTTTCAACGCCGAAAAACAAGCCCCCGACAATTCTTGACTGTCAAAGTTTTTGCAATTATTACAAACAATTTCCCCATTTGGAAAATTAATGTAATGCTTCAAAAACGACTTCGACTTGCAACATGTACAGATTTCACTATACAACGGAAAACCTGAAAGTTTGAACACTTCCAAGAAAAATTTGTTCAAAACATAAAGAGTTTGACACTTTGCAAAACAAATCCGCATCAACGACTTGAGAACAAGCACAAAAATCGCCTGAACTTCCTCTAAATTTGAAAAATCGTAAGCATACACCATTTCCAAAATTGAAGTTGCTTCAAAATATTTGTCCACATCTTCTGAAATCTCGTGAAAAGTTTCCTTTGCCTCAAATGATGTTACAACATATCCAGCCTTGCCTTCTTCAAGAATAAATTCGCCAAAACAAAAAGGACTTTTTGCCAATTTCATCTTTGCCCCGGCACTTTTAACCCCTCTTAATGTCGCCCAAACTTTCCCTTTTTCAAGAGAAAAAAGAAGAATAGATTTATCCTTCTCTTTCCTGTCGTTTGACTTTATTACAATTGCTTGAATTTTCTCCGCCATTAAATTTCCTTATCTTTTGTTTTTCTAAACTCTTTTTCTCGCACAGCATTTCTCTCTCGAACAATTTCTTGCACGAGGTAAGGGTTGCCACCAGACAACTTAAACATTTCCCAATTCAATTCTTCGTCGATGTTTTGAAATGTCTTAAACTTTTGCATAGGCACCTCCTTAATTAATGTGTGCAAAGCACTCACTTATATTCTTATTGTAAATGAAGCAGAAACAAAAAATCAAACAATTTTGAAGAAAAATTTTTTATAGCCTCGATTTTTTTGTTAAAGTCCCTAAACTCGAACAACATATAAACTTACTAAACTAAATGTAGCATTTTGTTCGCCAAGGTCCACAATTTCTAGTATTGAGCCCTCCACAATGCCAAATAAAACAGTTTGCGACAGGTTTTTAACCTCTCCACTTTGGCCACTTTGAACCAATCTTGTGCCGGCAATCTCCTGACCATTAAGGCGAAGCCCAACCGAAATCTCTCCATCTTCTAAAAGTCTTCCTTGTGCAAAATAGGTTATTTGATATGTTCCCGCACTTAAAAGCACTCCGCCAGCTGAAGTCGAACTAACTCCTGCCCCTTGCGACATAACCGCTACAAGCGGAATGCTTTCATTTTGCGAATAAGTTGCAATTGAGGTGTTGTTAAAAAAACCAAAACTGCCTTGCACAACAGGATTGACAACTTCATTTTTAGAACATTCCAACCTTTGACAACAAAATATTGGTCTTGGATGATTTCTACAACAACAGTTAACTTTTCTTTGAGGCATAATATTTCTCCACAGCAATCAAAAGGTTGCCTTATTATATAATACTAGCAATCCAATAATTTTGACACAGTTTTTGAATTTTCAAAATAAGCACAAATTCTTTATATTTTGACGAAATTCAACATTTTATATAACATAATGTTTATTAGAAGTTAAAATATGGATTTTCTAAGCTGTAATATTTTTTTAAAGATTTACTGAAAATATATAATTTTAATTGTCTTTTATTCAAATTCTTTGCTATAATAACAGTCGAGATTGCATAGTGTTTATTTTTAAACTTTTCTTTCGTTGTTTTTAAATTTACACTACTCAAAGCAACCTCTTTTTAAATTTTAGGAGTTGTAATGATAAGAATTTTTGTTGACTCATGTAGCAGTATAAAACAAACTGAAAAAGAAAAATATGGAGTTGAAATCATTCCTCTTCGATATTTGATGGGCGAGGTTGAATATAGAGATGACATCGACTTGTCCATTGACGAATTTTATAAACTTATGATTGAAGAAAAATTGTTCCCCAAAACCTCGCTGCCAGAACTTTCTGAACTTGAAACAAAGGTTAATTCTTTCACAGAAAATGGTGATGATGTGCTTATAATCACCCTCTCATCGAACCTTTCAGGAACTTACAGCGCAATCAGCACGCTTTTTGGTGAAAACAAAAAAGTTGCTGTAATAGATTCTCTCACAGCTGTTGGAGGTATGAGAATCTTGGTTGAGGAAGCAATCAAAAACAAAGACAAACCCTTGTCGGAGATTGTTGAAATTTTAAATGCTCTCGTTCCAAGAATTAAGATTCTTGCAATCCCAGAAACTCTAGCTTATTTGCACAGAGGTGGAAGACTTTCCAAAGCAGACTATTTGCTTGGAAGCATTTTATCAATTAAACCCGTCATTTCTCTGCCTAATGGTTCCGTTAAGGTTTTGGCAAAGAAAATTGGACTTAAGGCATCTATGAGTTATATCGCTAATTGTTTAAAAACTATGAAATGCGATAAAAACTATCCTATCATTCCAAGTTACACATATAAACCTAACAATCTGGAAAAACTAATTGAAATGACTGACAAAGCATTTCACCCTCAAATGACTGAATTTGACAATCTTGACCCAGTTATCGCTTGCCACTGGGGACCAAATGCATTTGGCTATATCTTTGTAAGTAAGGAGTAATTTACCAATGAAAAAAATCAGAATTATCACCGATTCTAACTCAGGAATTTCTCAAGCAGAAGCAAAACAACTTGGAATTTTTGTTATCCCTATGCCTTTCACCGTCAATGGAGAGGAATTTCTGGAAGAAATTTCAATGTCTCAAGAAAAGTTTTATGAACTGCTTGCTCAAAATGCAGATGTAACAACCTCTCAACCATCTCAGTTCTATTTGGAAGAACTTTGGACAGAAGAACTTAAAAGTTATGATGAAATCCTCTACATACCCATGTCAAGCGGACTGAGTGCAACCTGCGAAAATGCAAAGCGGTATGCGGAAAATTTTGATGGAAAAGTTTTCGTTGTTGACAACCTGAGAATTTCAATAACACAAAAAGAAAGTGTTATGGAAGCAATTGCATTGCTTAAAATGGGCAGAACCGCAAGCGAAATCAAGGGCTATTTGGAAAGCACAAAAGACAAAAACTCAATTTACATAACTGTTGGCACTTTGAAATATCTTAAAAAAGGCGGAAGGATTTCCGCTGCAGCAGCACTCCTTGGTTCAATGCTCAACGCAAAACCAATTCTCAGTTCAAGAGGATTGAAGTTTGAAAAATATGGCCTTGTGCTTGCTCTTTCACAAGCAAAAAAGAAAATGATTGAAAAAATCAGAAGCGAACTTCAAACTGAATTCAAACAAGAATACGACGAAGGAAGAATGGTTCTTTCAATTGCACATACAAAAAATGAAAAAGAAGCCGAAAAATTTAAAAACGAAGTCCTTAAAGAATTTCCAAAACTTTCTTTTCACTTCGTTGACCCTCTTTCACTCAGCGTTGCTTGCCATATTGGTCCTGGTTCGCTGGCACTTGCAATCTCTGTCAATAACTTCCAAACATTATAAATTTAATAAATTTTTTAAAGATGCTTACAAAAAAGCGTCTTTTTCTTTCAATTTGACAATAATTCCCCCTTGAATTATCTACAATTGTGTGCTATAATGAAATTAATTATAAAAATTTTAGGAGAATCAAATGGAAATCAGCGTTAGACTTAACGAAGTTAAACTTGCTCGTATGCAAGAAAGTTTATCTGCCCTTCAAAAAAGAGGAATGGGCTTTGCGGGAAAATATATTGACCACGAAACATATACAAACAAACATACAAATTCTCACTATGGTTCTAGTTTTGTCGAAAGAGATGTCGCAGACAAACTTGAAAGAATTGCAGTTGAAACCGAAATTGCAAAAGAATTTGAATTCCTTTCAAGAGATGTTGCCGCTTGTGGAACAGCAAAAGAAATTGAACGACTTCAAATTATGGTAATTGGTGCAATTGAAGCCTGTGTTTGCAAAGGTTATTTAGATGTTGCAACAACTCTTGTAAAGAACCTCGCAAACGGAAAATTTGAAAATGAAGAGAATAAAATTGTCGCAAGAGATGAATTCGTCAGAAGTTTTCTTGAATCAATTGTATATGCTTATGCAAAAATGACCCGACAATGCATTAAGCGTCCTAGCGAAATTGTAACATTGAGTGGCAGACTTAACTTGCCAGTGTCAGTTAGAAATGTAGAAACCCTCAACAAGAAAACTCGTGAAATTGTTTCAAAGTGGCAAGCACAACACCCTTCTACTCGTTCCGTACTTTCAAAAACTGAACTTGATGACATTGAGGCAGGAAAACAACTCTCTCAACTTACGAAAGACAGACTCGAACTTGAAATGCAACTTCAAGAAGTGATTGACAAGCACACCCCATTTTGCAAAAAAGTTGACAGACTTTTAGGTGATGTTTATTCAGGCTTTTTTGGAGATTCTTTAAGGGGAGATGATTTTCTTTACATTCATCTTGCAAAAACTTACAACAACTATATGCAAAGTTCAAACCCTAGAAACACCGCAAACAAAAACAATTCAAACTTAAAGACAATAAGTGCAAAGCCAAGCTTTGGAGTTTGGTCTGACGCAGATGAAGAAATCAGAAAATATGCGGACAAACAAAGAGTTAAAACAATGCCATTTTCAAACAAGCCAGAGGATTATTCTAAATTCAACAACTTTGGCAAAGACTTTGAAAAATAGAAAAAATTAAAAACATTCCCTGTTAATCTTGGGAATGTTTATTTTTTTACAAAGGATATTTTTTATGTAGTGGCAAAAACTGCCACTTAAAAAACTTATTTATAGAACCTAAAACAGAACAAACCCCTCCTGCAACATCTGTTTTTGCAGTTGCATTGACAGCGGCCTTCATCTTCTTTGCTGTCCCTACATTCGTCTTTGTCAAAAATTTTGTCTTGACACTTTTCTTTCTTTGATTCATAAAATTCTTTATCTTTGTGGTCGCAACCCCATTTTGGTTGTTTCCCATATTCTTCTTCATCGTGCCATTTCAAATTGCAACAACACTCTCCGCAAAAACCGCAGCAATTTTTTGATTGTTCTTTTTTGCACTTCTTTTGTTCTTCTTTTCTTCCTTCAAAAAGGTCATTTTCAGAAAAATCTTCTTGCCAACCTCTTTTACAATCTCTGCAATTGCAGTCATCAAAATTCCACTCTTGTGGAAATCCACAACTATCGCAGCGACACTTTGAAAAATTCTTTTCAAAATCGTTCATCTTCGTTCTCCTTTGTAAATGCGAACACAAAAAATTGTGTCCTATTGCATATTATTCATCTTCTGCATATAAGGTTCATTGCAAAAAATTGCCTTATATTTTTTTAAACTTTTACAAAACTTTTACATATCAATTATGAAAAATTAATAAATTTGTGATATTATATTATAGATATATCTAAATGTAAGGAGAACTTTATGACAAGTTTGCTTATTGTTGAAGATGACGACTCATTAAGACAGTTGACTTGCGACTTTTTTAAAAACAACAACTTTCAAACTGCTCAAGCAAGAAACGGACTTGAAGCACTTGATTTGCTAAAAAATAACAGTTACGATTTGATTTTGAGTGATATAATGATGCCTAATCTTGATGGTTTTTCTTTGCTTGAAAAAATTAGAGAAAAAGACAAACAAGTTCCTATCGTTTTTATGACAGCAAGAGATGACAAATTTTCAAAACAACTCGGCTACAAACTTGGCGTTGACGACTATGTTGTAAAACCATTTGACCTTGATGAACTCTTGATGAAAGTTAATGCCATTTTGCGCAGAACCGCAATTAAAGAAAGTCAAAAACTCGTTTGCGGAAATTTGTTGCTTGACAGCATCGAGCACACTGCTTATCTTGACGGAAATGAATTGGCTCTTACGGTAAGAGAATTTGATTTGCTTTTTAAACTTTTGTCTTATCCAAAAAAGACTTTTACTCGTTCCCAACTTATGGAAGAATTTTGGGATTATGACTCCTCTGCAACCTCTCGAACCGTTGATGTTTATATGGCAAAACTTCGTGATAAAACCAGCAAATGTGATGGTTTTGAAATTGTTACTGTTCACGGACTTGGTTATAAGGCGGTGCTAAAATGAAAAAGAAACACAACAGTTCTATTGGAGCTTCTTTGCTTGGTTTTTTTCTTTTCTTTGCAACAATCACAATAACTTCCACAGCATCAATTTTTGTATATGACTTAGTAAACAAGGCAAGCAAAGGAAATCTCGTCGCAATCTCATTCGCCGTTTTAGGAATGATTGTTGTTGGCGCTTTTTTGTGTGTTCTTTGCGATATCGTAAGAAGAAAATATATGGTAGAAAAACCTGCAAAACAAATTTTAAATGCCACAGACCAAATTGCTTGCGGAAATTTTGATGTTAAACTTATACCACGACACGAATATTTGAAATATGACCAATATGATTTAATCTTTGAAAATATAAACACAATGACCGCAGAACTTGCAAAGCAAAAACTTTTACACAACGATTTCATCTCAAATGTTTCTCACGAAATCAAGACCCCGCTGTCAATAATTCAAAACTATGCACAATCTTTGCAAAATTCAAATTTGTCAAACGAAAAAAAAGAAGAATATTTGCAAGGGCTGATTGCGCAAACAAAAAGGCTTTCAGATTTAATTGCCAACATTTTAAAACTCAACAAACTTGAAAACCAGCGACTTATTCCTGAATTTTCAGAGGTAGATTTGGCCGAACTTTTGCGAATTTCAACCCTTTCATTTGAAAGTTTGTTTGAAAAAAAGAACCTTGAACTGGTTTGCGATATAGATGAAGTTAAAATGCAAACTTCTGCAACTTTGCTTGAAATTGTTTTTAATAACCTCATCTCAAACGCAATAAAATTTACTGATAACAAAGGCAAAGTTTCTATAAGTTTGAAAGACGATAAAAACTATGCATACATTTCCGTTTCTGACACAGGTTGTGGAATTTCAAATGAAACAGGAAATCAAATTTTTGACAAATTCTTTCAAGGCGACACCTCTCACTCTGGCGAAGGCAATGGTCTTGGACTTGCTCTGGTTAAACAGGTCATTGACATATTGGGCGGAGAAATTTCCGTTAAAAGCAAACTTGGAGAAGGGAGCACTTTCACAATTAAACTGAAAAAGGAAAAATAAACTATGAACTTTTTCTCAAAAGTTTGGCAAAAACTTAAAACCCCTAAATTGTGGCAACTTGTTTTATTTTATGTTTTCTTTGCAATTCTGATTGCTGGAACAATTGTCTTGGTTGTGCTTCAACAAAAGCAAACAATTTGGCACTTTATTTTGTATATTTTATCAGCAATTAGCCTTTCCTATTTTGTTTATTCAATGATTTATATTTCTCCGACAATAAAAAGGAAAACCCTTGAATTTATGCAACGACACAAATTTACAAATTCTTTGCTGCAAGATTTTGGTTTTCGCACAATCGTGTTTTCAACAATTTCTTTCGTCTTAAACCTTGCTTATGTCGCATTTGTCGCAACACTTGCAATTATGACCCGTTCTGCTTGGTATATTGCCATAACTTTCTATTATTTGGCACTTATCTTAATGAAAGGAAATGTTTTCTATTCCAAAAGAAAACACAACACAGAAAGAAAACAATCTCGTGCCTTTAGGTTTTGCGGCATTATGTTTATTTTTCTAACCATTGCGCTGTCTGGAATTATTACTCTCATTTATACAACCGAAATGCGTTTTGAATATGCCGGAATTTTGATTTATGCTGTTGCCGCCTACACATTTTATCGCCTTATTTTGTCTATCATCAACATAATCAAAGCAAAAAAACACGACAACCTCTATGTTCAAAGCATAAGACACATAAATCTTGCAAGTTCTCTCGTTTCTGTGGTCGTTTTGCAGGTGGCAATGTTTCAAGCATTTTCCCCCGAAAATAACACAAGTTTTGCAAATGCTTTAACTGGCGCTGTCGTAAGTTTGATTATTTTGACTTTAGGTATTATAATGATAGTGCAAGCAAATAAAAATTTATCAACTATGGAGATTAAAAATGAAGAACAAGAATGAATTTGAATTTAAATATGTAGCACCCACTGCAACAGAAAGAAAGGAAATTGAAAGCATAAGAAATTCTTATTCTGCAAAAGCACCTGCCTCAAGCACGAAACTTGAACGCTTAAGGAAACTTGACAGCATTGTTAAAAATGTTCCAGTCGCCTTTTCTTTGGCCACTGGAGTTTTCGGTCTTTTGCTTTTTGGCCTTGGACTTGCAATGGTTTTGGAATGGAATTTGCTTGCTTGGGGAATTGTCGTTGCTTGCATTGGTTGTGTTCCAATGTTTTTGGCATATCCTATCCATATTAAAATTTTTAAATCTCTCAAGGAAAAACACTCTGAAGAAATTTTGAAATTAAGCGATGAACTTTTAGGGGAAGAAAATGGAAAATAAAGACAAAGACTTTTTGCATCTATATGTAAAAAGTGGAAAAACAAAAGAAATTATAAAACTTTACAAACTTTTCGGTTGGGAACTTTTAGAACAATCCGACAATAAAAACTATGAAGATATTGTCGATTTGTCTTTTTCTCGTCCACACCAAATTGCAAACAAAGACGAGCTACAATTATATCAAGTGCATTTGGAAGAAAACTTAAATAACTCCGCAAGAAACGAAAGACTCAAACATTCTAAAACAACTGCACTTGCTCTTGTTTTTGGTCCCATTGGTCTTGCACTTATAACTCTTGGTTTGTTGTTTTTCCTCAATGTCTTGCCCGTGCTTGGTCTTGCAGGAGGAATTGTTATGTCTATTGTCGGACTTACTTTGATTGTTATAGGTTCAATTTTCTTGCCAAAGTTATCTAAAAAGGAAAAGCAAATTTTTCAAGATAAACAAACAAATTTAAATCGCGAACTTATCAAGATTTGCAACAAGGTTCAAAGTCTAGTTGGAGGCGAAGATGGAAAAGATTAGTAATGACAAAAATCGTGGTTATGGCAATCGTATAAAACAAAACGAACACATCTATGCTGTTAAACTCAAAACCGAATCAAACAGTCTTGGTATTTTAAAAACTCTGCTCGTACTTTCTTTAATCGCACTTCAAGGTTCTGTTTTGATTCTTTCATATCTGTTCTTTTTGCAAGTTTTTCAATGGTATATCATTTTTTCAATTTCATTAACATTAATGACTTGCATCTATGTCTTGTCCAGCGATTTTCACGGTCAAGCAAAAGCAACTTGGATTTTCTTTTTGCTTTCCTGTTTCGGCTTTGGATATGCCTTCTATTTTATGTCCGATAAACATATTCTTTTTGCTCATTCCAAGAAAAAATATAAAACCATTTGGAGCAGAACTGAAAATCTGCAAAAGCAAATTGATTTGCAATCAATCTCAAACAGTGATGTTAGAACCTCTTGCAACCTGCTCTATAATGCAGGAAAATTCGTTGCACACTCAGATTCAAAAACAACCTATTTTTCAAGCGGAGCAAAATTCTTTGATGATATGCTTGAAGCGTTGAAAAAAGCAGAAAAATTCGTTTTCATTGAATATTACATCATCTCAACGGGCAGATTGCTTGAAAAGGTTTTGGATATTTTGAAAGAAAAAGCAAAAAATGGCGTTGATGTTAGAATCATTTATGACGATATGGGAAGCCACGGGACTTTGAAAAGAAAAACAAAAAAAGAAATTGCAAAATCCGGCATCAAGCTTCAAGACTTCAACCGTCTTATACCAATTTTCAACATTGCACTCAATCTTAGAGACCACCGCAAGATTGTTGTTATAGACGGAAAAATTTCTTACACTGGCGGAACAAACCTTGCAGATGAATATGTAAATGAAAAGCGTATGCACGGTTATTGGAAAGATGAAGGAATTAAAATTGAAGGCCCCGCAACCGACAATCTTACGATAGCGTTTTTAACTCAATGGGAATTTATCACAAAACAACAATCAGAGTTTGAAAAATTTATCAACCTTGCAACACCTGTGCAAAGTGATGGGGTTGTTGTGCCTTTCGTAAGTGGTCCGAACTTCAAAACTTCCATTGCTCAAAACATTTTTGCAAGCGAAATTGCAAATGCAAAAGAGAAACTTTACATTATGACGCCTTATTTCGTTCCAGACGAAACAATTTTAAATCTTCTAAGAAACAAAGCGCAAAGTGGCGTTGATGTTAGAATTGTTTTACCTGATGTTCCTGACAAAAAGTTTGTCTATATCGTGTCGAGAAACAACGCAGAAAAACTTATGAAATATGGCGTAAAAGTTTATACAATGACACACAGTTTTGTCCACAGCAAAATTGTTTATTCTGAAAATTCTGCCGTTGTTGGTTCAATCAATATGGACCTTCGCAGTTTCTTTCAGCAATTTGAAAGTGCGGTGCTAACAAGTGAAGTTTCAACTCTTAATGAAATTGAAAAAGACTTCAACTTCACTTTCAATCATTCAAACTTAATTGTTAAGGAAAACAAAAAAAGAAGAAAACTTTCATTCAGACTTCTGGCAGGACTCTTTAACTTGGTATCTCCGTTTATGTAAACCTTGTCCTTAAAACAAACATTTCATAAAACAACAATTGGAAACATTATTTGATGTTTCCTTTTTTTTGTTTACAATTCTTTAACAAAAAAATTACAAATCACAAAAACCTCTTTGATAAAACAGCAATGCTTTTTGCGTATAATAGTTTTATCAAAATAAAGGAGGTAAAACAAATTGACAGACAATTTGCAAAAGATTCAAGTTGAAAAAATCAAAAATCGTTATACTCACAAAGAAGTTCAAACAACGAAATTTGATGAACTCAAACAGCTTGACAAACAAGTCAAAACCCCAGCAATTGCTTATGCCTACACTCGTGGAACAATTGGCACATTAATGCTTGGAACTGGTATGAGTTTGGCAATGAAAGTTATTGGTGAAACAACTGGTTGGCTTATTGGCGGGGTTGTCATTGGCGTTGTCGGAATGGCAATTATGGCAACGACTCACCTTGTGTTTAATGCAATTATGAAAAAAAGAAAAGCAAAATTTGCTGACACAATAATTGCAAAAAGCAATGAACTGTTACAAAATTAGTTTTTAAATTGTTTTGGAAGTTTTTTCTACCGAAAAATCTTTCTAACAAAATCAAAAAGAATAAAGGAGAACAAAACTATGGCAGAGAAAAAAGAAAATTTTATGAAGAGAGCCTTCAAGGATATGGCGAAAAGTGCAAAAGCACAAGCAAAAGTTGACAAAGCAAACTTGCAAGCAGTGAAAGCAGAAAGCAAGGCAAACTTTGAGGAAAACAGAGGGAAAAACACTCTTAAAAGAGCAAAAGAAAACTTCCGTAAATCTATGGAAGATGCAAAAATGAGCCCTGCAGAAAGACAAGCTAAAATGCAAGAAGAAAGAGATGTTGCTCTTGCTGATGCACAAAAAAGAGAAGCGGAAGCAAAAGAAAGAATTGCAAAAGCAAAAGCATATAGAAAAGATAAATAGTTTAACAAAAAGCACTTAAAATTCAAAATAAGTGCTTTTTTTGTTGCAAATTGACAAAAATTTATCGAAAAAAACTAAATTTTGTTTGTTAAACATAACAATATTATGATATTATAATCATAGGTAATCACTTTTTGTTATAAGGAGGTTTAAGTGGAAAACGAACAAACAACATCTCAAGAAACTCAACAAGAAGAAAATTCACAAAACCAAGTTTTGCCTGAACAACCAAAAAAGTTTGCTCCGCCTGCAGGAATTATGGCTAAAATCTATTGCAACCACTTTGGCATAATTCTTTCAAATTTGGCAATCGTTGCTTGTTGTTTTGCAGCATTCTCTTTCATTGGTGTTATTTTATCAGCATTGCTCCCTGTGTTTTACTACATTTTTCTTCTTGCGCTGACAGTGTTGTCTTGGGGAGCAACATTTGCATACATTCCAAACTTTACATCTTGGTGGCACTTCGATACAAATATATCGGAAAGTCTCACTTTTGCTTTTGCCAATGCAATTCCATATTTGTCAGCAATTGTTTTTGCATCAGCAATCGCTTCAATTGTTTTGCTTGTTCTTGACAAAAACAACAGACATTGGGGAAGATTTGCAACATCAATTGTGCTGATGGTAATTTCTGCCTTTATCGTCTTGTTTTGGGCTTTAGGAGGAACAAAATGAAAAATGTAAATTTAAAAATTAAGGGTATCGGTCGTCTTAAACCTGTCGTTTGTGTAGATGGAAAACAATTAAAATTCAAAAAAAATAATTTTGGTTCTTATGAAAAAACCATTTCAACGAACAAAGACAAAATGGAAATTGTTGTTTATAGATATCTTGAAATTAACGGCAGACTGTGGTGGCTGATTTCAATCTTACAATTCCTCATAAGCATCTTTGGAATTCTTGACACAATGAAAGAAAAAGGTTGCGTAATTATCGACTGCAAATTGCTCGTTGATTTGAACAGTTCAGAAAATTGCAATATAGACTTGGCTATTGATGAAAATTCCGAAAATGGAAAGGCGGTTAATGTTGCAACTGAACTTGCAGTGGAGGAGATTGTCAACCGTTCTTATGTCGATGAAAAAGCAAAAAAACGCTTAAAGATTATGAAGTTTGTCAAACTTTTTGTGTTTATTGCAAGCGTCATCGGCTTAATCTTCTTGATTAGAGCATTGGTATAATATAAAATTAATTTCAGTTTAAAACAATAAATTTTTAGGAGAAAAATTATGAAAGTATTTATTAAAAACAAAATTTTTACGATTGGTGGAAGTTCTGAAATTTTAGATGAAAATCAACAACCTCTTTACAAGGTTAAGGGAAAAATTTTCAGTCCTACAAAAAAGAAACTCATTTATGACAAAGAAGGAAAACTTATTTACATTGTCCGAAACAAATTCTGGAAAATGTTTGTTCATAAAGCGTTGATTTTAGATGCAAACAAAAACAAAATTGCAACTGTAAAAGAAAAATATTTGTCTCTTAGAGGCGTTTATTACATTGAAGATTATCCTGAAGAAATCAAAATCGAAGGAAAATTTTTCAGTTTTGAAAGTGCAATTTTGAAAAATGGCGAACCTTGTGCAAAAATCAGACGACAACTCAGTCTTTTTAGAGACCGTTTCTCGCTAGAAGCGGAAGAAAAAGATATCCCATTCCTTTGTGCGTTAACAATTGCGATTGACAACATTACTGACAGGAAGCGTAAAGAAGATTAATAGTGCTACAGTTCACATAATGGAAAACAATATAATTTTAAAACTCAATCTTTTTTGGTTGGGTTTTTTTTTATGCGAAAAACATAAAAAAGAAGATGCTTTTCAACATCTTCCGTAAATGAATTAACCTTGAATTGAACCAACTGTTCTTGGGAAGAATTAAACATCTCTGATGTTTGAAACCCCCGTTAAATACATAACAAGTCTTTCAAAACCAAGACCATAGCCCGAATGAACATTTGTTCCATAACGACGAGTGTCAAGATACCAAGAATAATCTTCTTTATTCAAACCGAGTTCTTCAATTCTTTCAACAAGTTTTTCATAGCGTTCTTCTCTTTGACTTCCACCAATAAGTTCTCCAATTCCAGGAACAAGCAAGTCAACAGCACCAACAGTTTTGCCATCGTCATTTTGACGCATATAAAACGCCTTGATTTCTTTTGGATAATTCTTCAAGAAAACAGGTTTCTTGTAAACTTCTTCTGTGATATATCTTTCGTGTTCAGATTGCAAGTCAATCCCCCACTTAACAGGATAAACAAAACGGTCTTTAACCTTTTCTAAAATTGCAATCGCTTCCGTATAGTCAAGCCTGATAAAATCATTTTCTACAATGTTTTTAAGTCTTTCAAGAAGCCCTGTGTCAACAAATTTATTCAGGAAAGCAAGTTCGTCAGCACACTCTTGCATTACATAAGATATGACATATTTTATCATCTCTTCTTCGTTGTCCATAAGTCCATTAATGTCGCAAAAACAAATTTCTGGTTCCATCATCCAAAACTCTGCCGCATGGCGAGAAGTGTTTGAATTTTCTGCTCTGAAAGTTGGTCCAAAAGTGTAAGTTTTTCCAAATGCATGAGTCATTGTTTCTTCGTGAAGTTGTCCAGAAACGGTGAGGGAAACTTTTTTGCCAAAGAAGTCCTCTGAATAGTCAACTTTTCCATCTTTCATTGGGAGTTTGTTCATATCAAGCGTTGTAACCTGGAACATTTCTCCTGCGCCCTCGCAATCGTTTGCTGTGATAATTGGTGTATGCACATATACAAAATTTCTTTCATTGAAAAACTTGTGAATTGCAAATGCCGCAACAGAACGAATTCTAAACACTGCGTTAAACAAATTTCCTCTTGGTCTGATTGTTGGAATTGTTCGCAAAAACTCCACTGTGTGTCTTTTCTTTTGAAGTGGATAATCTGTTTCGCATGACCCCAAAATCTCAATTTCGGTTGCACTTATCTCAAATGGTTGTTGTGCTTGTGGCGTGAGAACAACTTTTCCTTTTACACAAAACGATGTCCCAACATTTTCTTTTACAACTTCTTCATAGTTTGCAACATTTTGTCTTTCAACAACAATTTGCACACTTTTGAAAGCTCCATCATTAAGTTCAACAAACGCAATGTTTTTTGAATCTCTGACTGTTCTTGCCCAACCACACAATGTAATTTCCTTGTTCTCAAAATTTGCATAATTTTTATTTAAATCTCTAATTTCAACTCTTTTCATTCAATCTTTCCTCTTAATTTTTCTTTGCATTTTTAACTATGGTGTAAGTCTGTCTGGACCTCTAAACAAGAATTGTGTTTCTTTTAAAGAAGGAAGTCCTAAAAGAAGCATTGTCAATCTATCAACACCAATTGCAAAGCCTCCGTGTGGTGGAATTCCATATTTAAAGAATTGCAAATAAGTTTCAACATCTTTTGCAAGACCTTTTTCTTCTGCATTTTTGCAAATTTCTTCATATCTATGTTCTCTTTGTGCTCCAGAAGTAATTTCAATGCCCTTCCAAATAAGGTCATAACCTTGCAAAATTCCGTTTTCTCTCATATGGTAGAAAGCTCTCTTTTCTGGCGGATAATCCGTAACAAACAAAAATTCGTGATTAAATTTGTCTTTTGCAAGTCTTTCACAAAGCCTTTCAGCTTCTGTTGTAAGGTCTGTTTTTTCACATTCAGGAACCTCAAAGCCATATCTTTCTTTTAATTCGTCATAGATATCTCTAAGTTTCATTTGTGG
>JAGBBH010000080.1 GCA_017938505.1 Clostridia bacterium
AGATAGAACACTGCTGGTTAATCATTAAAGCATCCGCATGAGGGTGCTTTTTTGTTTTATTTTTTTACAAAATATTCTTGTTATATATCTATTATGTTATATTTATTCTAAATAGCAGTTAATAATGATAAAATTGAAAAAAGCTAAAAAACAAAATAGTGTTTATGAGTATAAAGGGATGATAATCCCATAATCATTTAGAGTGTTTGAAATGGAAGAAGAGTTGACGCAAGTGTGTTTACCGCAAAAGATATGCTTGGAAAAAGAGACGGAAAAAGTTCTTAGTAATTGAAATGGAATAATCCTAAAGTTATTGGTTCGTGTACACATTTTTTATTTGACAAAATTTACTATATATGTTAGACTGTGTGTAGAACATAATTTAGGAGAAATAAATGAAAAGAGTTATGACATTAATAGGTTTTATTATTTCGACATCCTTACTTGGTCTTTATACTTTAATTCAATTAGTTTGTGTGGCTGCAATTATAGACCATTTTTCTGCAACAGGAATTCAAGGTGGAGCAACACTTGCAGTTATTTTTCTTATTACTTTAGCGCTTTGCATAGTTACGCTTGTGTTTAATGCAATTGCAATAAGTGCATGGAAAAAGGATCCGTTAGGTTACAAAAAGAAAAAAGGTATAGTTATCACAGCAACTGTATTCAACTTCATTACCATTTTATTCCTGATTATCGGAATGTTTTCGGGGGCAGTTGGAGTTCTAGATATACTTTTATTGTTTGCTCTTATCGCCACTAATGTTTTGGCATATGTTGATATGGGGATAGAAAAGAAAAGAGTAGCTTTAAACAAACCAGTAGAAAGAGATGAAATTACTGCTGAATAATTAAAATAGAAATTAGGATTAAAGTCCTATTTTTTGTTTTTAACAGGGCGTTGGGAATGCACTATATAATGAGTTTGAAAGAGCATTTAGAGAACAAGGGATAACACATTTTACAGTAACGGCGTCATTCAAGAATGAAAATGCTAAATCATTTTATAAGAAAATGGGGTATGCAGAAGCGAATTCAACATTTGTTAAATTTTAAGGAATTGTATGAACTATAAAGAGCTAATTGAAAAGATTAAAACAATTTCTAGAAAGCAAGAGCAGGTAGGGTTCTTGTTTAAGTTTTTGCTTGAAACAGGGGAATATGACTATCTTTGCTTGGAAATTGAAAAATTAAAAAAGTTAGATGTAAATACTTTTGCCGACTTGTATGATGAAGATTTGCAAGAACAAGCATTTAAGCTGTTAGAAAAGAAAACATCTATCTCAAAAGAATTAAAAGAATATTTCGCCACTAAACAATGGGAAAAGAGGTCTCGTGGAGAACAAGACACTCAATTTAAAGATGGAATACTTGTTAAAGGAGTTTGTAATGATTACTCAAATTTCATAAAACGAGTTTTAACGGAAATTGGTATTGATTGTGAAAGATGTGCAGGCAAAACTCCATTAAATCATGCTTGGAACATTATCTCTATTGAAAACAATCCGTTGCACTATGATATTACTTACGCAATGTATGCAAGAGATAAAAAGATTGACAAATCAAATCCAACGGATTGGTTTGGAATTACAACCGAGCAACTACAAAGGTTGCAACCAGAAAGGACTATATTAAGTTTAACAAGGGAAAAATAACTTTTCTTATGACAAATTCGTCATAAGATTTTTTTTGTTATTCAACTAATTAGGTTTTTCGTCGTATATAAATGTAAAGGAGTGGAAATGAGAAAGATTTATTTTACGACCAAAGGCTATAATGAAAATGCTAATGATTTTTCTTTTTATGGAATTTTTGCAGAAGTTAAAGATGAAAATGGGAAAACTTTTTTTGCAAGGCAACAATGTGGAAGTTGGCAAAAGGTGAGTAATTATAAACAAATTTCTTATTATGAAAAATGTAAGAAACTTGATTTGATTGATTATTTGAATAGGCAGGGAAGGCAAACAGTTAGATTATTTCGTAGAACCGAGCCGAGAGAGATAGGATATGTAAACGGGGTAGCTGTTTCTGAATATGTGAAACAATATGGATTTTCTGCAGAAAAATATCAAGACAAACAGTTTTTGAATGAAAACATTTGTGTCGCAGCTTTGTTGCCAGATGGGTCTATGCTTGCCATAGATAATTCTGCGTTTGAAAAAAAGTCTGGGGCTGTGATTGGTTTGCCGATTAGGGTTGTTGATAAGAGATATGTAAAAGACAAAAAATTTATATTACAAAAAACAGACATAATGGCAGAACCAAAAGATATTGCTATTTTTTTGGAAGATGAATTGGATAAATCATTGAAAGAAAAAATGAACGAAAGTTCAAAACTGGAAAAAGATTGAATTTGTCAATCTTTTTTGTTTTTTCAAAGCATTGACATTTGCCTGCTTTTGTGATAAACTATAATTATCAAGGAAATAGGAGGAAATAATATGTATAAAATCAACCCAGAACTTTTTAAAAAACTAGGGACAAAACACAGTTTGCTAACAATGAAAGAAGCTGAGGGGATAAAATATTCTGCATTTGAAGGTTGGATTAGTTCTCCATGCTCTCCAGCGACAAAATTTATGCTTGCAACATACATTGAGCAAGATCAGGTAAGATATGCACTCTTGACTGAACTCGGAGTTGAAATGTGTAATATGTCCAAAGAGGAGTACGATAACTTTAAAAGACAAAAAGCGCATTATGAAGACGCTTCAAACAAAGCGTGGAATGACATGAAAGCGAAGAAGATTACACCAGCTGCTTATGAGAAGCATGTGGCAAATCAAATTTTGTATTTCTATGGACCAATCGTAAAAAGTGCGGTTGATGATCCTAAAATCATCAAACATATTCCAGTGAGAGCATTTGTTGAACATCCAACATTGGGAGAAGAAATTTTAACGGCATATCAAGAAGTTAAAATGGCAGAACTTGATGCAATTCCAGCAGGAAAAAGTTGTGATCGTTTGGTTAAAGAAGTTAAGGAAACTGTAGAATCAATGAACAAGACATTTAACAACATTGAAAAAACAATGGAAGCAAAAAAGGATTTTGCGGATATGTTTAAAAGAGATAAATCGTTGTAGGAGGTCTTGTTATGACGAAGAAGGAAGCAGCGCAAGAAATTTATAATATTATTGAAGAAGCAATAAAGAAAATCAGAGCAGTTCAAAGCAAATTCAAAAACAATGTTTAAAAATTTTTAAAATTAACAATTATATATATATTATATATAATTGTTTTTTATTTTTGGAATTTTGCTTTAAAAATTTTTGTAAAAATGCCTTGACAAGGAATATTGTTTTTTGTTATAGTTCACACTGTCGAATTGTAAAAAGCTTTTAATTTGTTCAAAATTAGGATTTTATCTTAATTCGCTGTGCAAGTTAGTTTAAGTTTTGGGCTTTTTGCAAGTGTTTTTAAAATTAAAAGGAGGATAGAAAAATGATAAAAACACAACTTAATGCAAAAAAACTTAAAGGTGCGGAGGGGCTAAAAAGATAATTTGCAAAAACTCCGCAAAAAAATTAAACGGAGGGAAAAATTTAATGGCAAAAACTATTAAAAATCAGAAAGAAAAAGTTGTGAAACCGAACTTGTTGCAATATCTTGCTAGGTATAAATTTGGCGTCTTTTTATATGTTTTTACATATGTTGTAGCTTGTGTTTGTAGCATTTTTATTACAATATTTGCGGCAAACGCAATTGAGGCGATTTCTGGCGAAATTCCTGATTATTTGGCAGGAATCAAACTAGGGTGTGTTGTTCTAGGATTGACTGCATTGCAAAGAATTTGCTATTATTTGTGCGGATTTTTCTATACGAAATTTTCCACAAAGATTATGTCAGATTTAAATTTAGATTTGGCAAAACAAGCGTTCAAGCTCAATTCAAAGACATTTAATGACCATGACACGGGAACATTTGTTCAAAGAATTGTTTCGGACCCAGAAAGAATTGTGGACAATCTCGCTTCTTGCGTGGAAATTGTTGCAGATATCGTAACTACAGCAATTATGTTGGTTTATATTGCAACACTAAATCCTTGGATTGGTTTGTGTCTTGCAGGCATTGTAGCAATAGGAATGGCGGTAGAATTCAAACGAAGCAAATTTAGGGTAAAAAACAGGAGAGAACTCAGAAAAAAGAACGACAAAATAAATTCGCTTACAACAGAGATTGTTAGAAGTGAAAAGGATATTAAGTCTTTGGGGTTGGAATATAAACTCAGCGAGGTTTCAAATGAAAACTATTCAAGTTATAGAAATGCCAGAATGAGATTTGAAAATACGGACAGAAACTTCTATGCAACACGAAATTTTATAAGTGAACTTGGGGCGATTGCTGTTTGTATCTTTGGAATTTGGCTTATGGACAAAGGATTGCTTACGCTTGCAATGTTTATGATTATCTATTCAAACAAGAGTTCTTTGTCGCATTTCATTTGGAATATTGGAAACATTGCAAACTATGTAGTTGATGTTAAGGTCAGTCATGACAGAATGTTTTCGCTATTTGACCAAGATGAGTTTGTTACTGAGACCTTTGGCGATGTGGTCAAAGAGGATATTTCTGGGAATATCGAATTTAAAGATGTTTCATATACCTTCAGAGAATATGAATATGACAAAAATGAAGGGAAAAAGAAGAGAAAAGACAAAAACAAAAAGAAAGAGAAAAAACTTGTTGCAGAAAACAAGATTTTTAACAAACTATCTTTTAAGGTTGAGCAAAATACTACAGTAGCTTTTGTAGGAAAGTCGGGAAGTGGAAAATCTACAATCTTGAATTTGATGTCAAAAATGTATGTGGTTGATGAGGGGGAAGTGCTTATTGATGGAATCAATATCAATGATTTAAGTAAAGAAACATTAAGAAAAACAATTTCTCTTGTTAATCAGTTTCCATATATTTTTGATATGACAATTAAAGAAAACTTGCTTTTGGCAAAAGGAGATGCGACAGATGAAGAAATTTGGGACGCAATTGCAAAAGCTTCACTAAAAGATTTTATTGACACGCTTCCAAGGGGTATTGAAACAAGAGTTGGAGAAAGTGGGATTAAACTTTCTGGAGGTCAAAAACAAAGACTTGCTATTGCTAGAGCACTTTTGAGAAATTCAAACATCATTATTTTTGATGAAAGCACAAGTTCCCTTGATAATTTTGCTCAAGAAGAAGTTAAAAAGAGCATTGATGGTTTGAAGGGAAAAAGCACAATAGTTATTGTTGCACATAGGTTGTCAACAATTAAAAATGTGGACAAAATATTCTTCCTTGATGGCGGAAAAATCGTTGACTCGGGCTCTTTTGAGGACCTTTTTGAAAGAAATGAAAAGTTTAAGGCAATGTTTTTAGCAGAAAACATCTAAAAACAAACGAATGAGTTTAGGACTATAATAAAATTTTTGGCGGTTACTGAAAAAATGTTAAAAATTTTCCAAAAACTTTTGAAAATTTATTGACATTGTAAAGTGAATTTGATAAAATATAGCAGTAACCGTTGATATTCCGGAGTAGCTCAGCGGTGGAGCAGGCGGCTGTTAACCGCAAGGTCGAAGGTTCGAATCCTTTCTCCGGAGCCAAGAAAGCATAGCAGAAATGTTATGCTTTTATTTTTTGTTCTAACTTGCGGAAATCCTTGTCAAAGGATTTGATTGCGTTATCGCAATCTTAACAGTCGCAGGCTGAACGCTTGCGTATGGAACGAAGTGGAATTAAACCGCAAGGTCGAAGGTTCGAATCCTTTCTCCGGAGCCAAGAAAGCATAGCAGAAATGTTATGCTTTTATTTTTTTGTGTCCTTGGGGTTGTCAATTGATTTTTTGTGGGAGTATGATTAAAAAAATGTAAAAAATAATTATGATAATTTCTTTAGTTGTGTTATACTTATAGAAGAAGAATAATTAGGGTTGTTCTGTTTTAGACATATAAAAGAGGAAAAAAGAGATGATTACAATTAAGAAAATTTTTACAGAAGATTTTGAGTCTGTTGTTAATGAAGTTAAAAATGAAGGGACAAGGTTGGTTTGTGAAATTGAAATTGACGGAAAAAAAGACAAGCTTTTTATTGAGTGTGAACGCAAGTGGAAGGACTTTTTAGTTGTTGACAGAGCAGATGCATTTATTTTCTTTCTGTTGCCTGTTGCAATGAGAGAAAAACACGACATTACAAGTCTTTTGCCTATTACGGAAGAATTGAAAAACAATTTTGAGAAAGAATATTTGCCGGCACTTTGCGAAGCTGACAAGACAATTCATTTTCCAAAAATCGTTGCAGACACAATTGAAAACAACATTGGTGGAAAGGCAGTTGGAACAGCAAATTCTTTGGGTGTTGATTCTTTTTATACGGTTTATAAATATGGTCAGGCAGAAGATGAGACTGAGAGGATTACTCATTTTTATATGGGGGCGGTTTCTCTTGACCTTTGGGGAACGCGTTCAAAAGATTTGTTTGAGTATTTGCAAAAGAAAAAACATTGTTATGACAGATATCAACTCGTGTCAGATGAACTTGGAAAAGAGTTGATTATGACATATTCAAATTTATATAAATTTATGTGCAAGAAACATAAAAACATTCATATTTCTGTCCACACTTATATCACAATGGCAGAAGTTATGTGTTTCAGAAAATTGTGGCAAACATATTTGTTTTCTTCGGCATTTGCACCAGATGATGTTACAATGTCAAATGTAAGAAAAACAGACTGTGCACATTATGATAAAAGCACATTAAAGGCAATTTCTGTTAAAGGGTTTAAGGTTATAAGTGCTGGTGCTGATTGCTCAAGATTTGAAAAAACAAAAATTCTTGCAGATTTTGAACCTGCTCAAAAATATCTTCGTCCATGTTTTAATTTCTTGCAATTGAGAAAAGATATGAAAAACTGTGGAAGAACATTGTGTCCAAAATGTTTGAGATTGTTAGTTGCGGCAGATGTTTCTGGAAATCTTGAAAAATTTAAAAATGTCATAGACATTGAAAAGTATAAAAGGCATAGAAGAAGTTATTTTAGAATTGTCGTTTGGGGCAAAAATAAGTCGCCTTTCTTGAAAGAGTTGTATGACCATTGTGTTGTGCAACATCCAAAACTTATTAAGTCTATTGAAAAGTTTAAAAATTTTGTTACCTTTAGATGGTTCTCTAGGGGAGGGGGTAATTGTTAAATTGCAGAAAAAGTGCAACAGGTTGATGTTGCATTTTTTTGTTGGCACATATTTTTGTGTTAAGAATATAAAAAATTCAAAATATTAAAAAAAATTTCAAAATACCCCTTGAAAATGTGTAAAAGTTATGTTATCATAAAGACGAAGGAGGCAAGTGTAGAGGGTATTTGTCGTTTACACTTGTTTTATTTTTGAATTAATTTTAAGAAAAGGAGAGTTGTATGAAGAATTTAAGTGAAGACAAAATCAAATTAAAAGTCATTGGTGGAGGAATAAAGTATAGGACAATCGACCCAAAAAATTATGATGTTGATTGGGAGTTGTCTGATTTTAAAGCGGTTGAAGTTGTTAACAATTCTGATCATTATAGAATTCATGTGAGAGGTGGCGGAATTATTCCTGTAGAAAAAGGAAATTGTTGTGAAATTAGAAAGGTTGAAAAAGGATTCTTCGCTGGTTGTTATGTTGTTCTGAACAAGTCGTTTGGCTTTGCGAGGGAAAGTTCTGCATATTTAATAGGAGATAAAGGTGCAGTAAGATTGCCAATTGAAAAAGGAGATATTGAAAGGCAAGTTGACGAAATGCTTGAAAAAACTGCATTTGAAAAAATGGTGGCAAGACAATTAAATAGTATTAACATTTCAATTGGAAAGGTTCAATGGTATCAGTTGCTTTGCGAAAGACTTCCAAGAAGGTGTTGGCAAGATAAAACTTTTGTAAAAAACATTTTAGAAGAATTTGATAAAATTGGACAAATTTCAATCGAAAATGATGTGGACCCAAAATATATAAACCTTGAGATTTGTAAACAAGAGGCGGGAGAATTTTTTGTAAAATTTGCTAAACAGCAACAAAAAGAAATTGCCGGAGAAAAGGTTAAATAATCTATCAAATTAAAATACTGGTTTTGTTTGGGCGAGAAAATATAAATTCGTTTAAATAGAATAAATTATTAGAAAACAATAAAAACGAAAAAAATAATAAAAAATCGCAAAAAATGCGATTTTTTATTGTTTTATTGTAGTTTTTAATGTTTTTGTGTGTGCTTTGATTATTTTTTAATGAATTAAATTTATTTTGTTGCAAGTAATTAAATCTGATTAAATGATTTGATTAAAAGAGAAAATTGCTTCATCTAAAAATTTGTTTTGAAGTTATTTTGTTCTTTCTTGTTCGGCTTTGGCAATGTTTTGCTCTCTTTCTTTTTCTCTTATTGTTGTATAGACTGCTTTTTCAAATTTTCCATATCCCATTGGTCCTTCGTTTGGAGGAAAGTGAAGCAAAAGGTTCTCTGCTTGGTTCATATCAAAATCAATAAAATAATGATTGCTCATAATTGCGTTGTCAAAAAGAGTTTTGTTTGTCTTTGTAAGGTGGTCAATAAGAAGACTTCCGTCAGAAAGTTTCATATTGAGTATAAGAGGAATTCTGTCAACGAATTCAAAAGTTTTGCTTGGGTTTGTGCAAATCATTCTGATTTCCATACAGGAGTCTGATTCGTTGATGAAAGGTCTTTTTTCGCCAAGTTTTTGGTCAGGGGCCATCTTTTTTGTTGCATTGATTTTTATTTCGATATCGCTAACTTCGATTTCATATTCTTTCGCCAAATTTTTGAGCAAATCTCCAAGGCGAACTTGGAAAACATTATTTCTTCCTGCGTTCATTATGTTTGCCATTGAAGCACGATTGCGATATTGTTCAAGAAGTTCAATCTCTCTTTGGAGGCGTTTATATTCTGCTTGATAATCTTCCCTTATAATGTTTTGATTTGCAAAATATTGGTCCAATGTTGTTGGGTTTGTGTTGATTGGTCTCATTTTCTTTTCTTCAGGTTTTGTTGTCATTCTTTTTCTCCTTTATTTTTATTGCTTTTTATAATATTACCAAGTTTTTTATGTGTTTTTTATTAAAAAATGTGGGTTTTTACATATTTTTTTGATATTTTCGACTATTTTTTATGATTTTTTTGTCTGCAATTGTTCTTTGTGTGCTTCCTTGCGTTTTACGCAAGCAATGACTGCTTTGCAAAGCAGTTGGTCTTCCATAAGCTCTCTTGGGTGGAAGTTGTAAGTGAGTTTAAGTGAGTCTGCTTCATTTAGATGAGGAATAATATCGCCTGTTGTAGTGATGTTTCCTGGGCGCATTTTTTTTGCGATATATTCGCCATCTGACAAAGTGTCGGTTGCACGAAGAGGTCTTCTAAGTATTGTTGGGCGTTCGCTACCTTTTATGTCTAAGAAAATGTAAATGTGAGGTTTTTCCTTTTCAATGATTGATTGCATCAAACAATAGTGTGAGTTGAATACTTTTTCAGGTAGGCTGAAATGTTTGCCATTTTTTGAAAATGTGATGTGAGAGCTGTCGAAGTTGATGGTGCGAGTTTTTGCAAGCTCTGAAATTAAATCATACATTGAAACTTGAAACAAATGCTCTTCAAACGCTTTATTGTGAAGGTCTGCTTTTGTTTGGTGTATGGTTGTAAGTTGATTGTTGAGTTCTTCTTTCCGTAAGTAATTGAATTTGTGATTTAATTTGAGAGGCAAGCTCATGTGTTGGTGCAACAATCAAAAGTTGAACAAAGGGGTAATCGGGATTGATTTTTTTTAATAAGGGAAGTAGATA
>JAGBBH010000081.1 GCA_017938505.1 Clostridia bacterium
ACTTACATTGAAAAAGATATGAGTGTTAATGAAGATATTGATAAGTTGCGTTCTTCTGCGACATCTTCTCTTTTGGAAAGAAAAGATGTAATTGTGGTGGCTTCTGTTTCGTGTATTTATGGTTTGGGAAGTCCTGAAGAATATCACAACTTGCATATTTCGTTGCGTGAGGGTGAGGAGTTTGATAGAGATGAGCTTATTGACAGATTGATTGCAATCCAATATACAAGAAACGACATTGATTTTAAAAGAACGACTTTCAGAGTAAAGGGAGATGTTGTTGATATATTTCCTGCTAACCAATCTGAAATGGCAATTAAGGTCAGGTTTTTTGGTGATGAAATTGAAAAAATTTATGAGTTTGACCCAGTAAGCGGAAATCTTATTAATGAAGTGAGTTATGTTGCCATTTATCCTGCTACGCATTATGCAGTGGGGAGCAACACACTGAAAAATGCCATTGCACAAATTTCTGCAGACAGGCTTCAGGCAATTTCAGATTTTGAACTTCACAACAAACCTTTGGAGGCGGAAAGAATTGGGCAAAGGGTTGCTTATGACATTGAAATGATGCAAGAAGTTGGTTATTGCAGTGGAATTGAAAACTATTCTAGATATTTTGATGGCAGAAAACCTGGAGAAGCACCATACACTTTGATTGACTATTTTCCAAATGATTTCTTGACAATTATTGATGAAAGCCATATGACAATTCCTCAAATCAGAGCAATGTATAATGGTGATAAAGCAAGAAAAACCTCTCTCGTTGATTTTGGTTTTAGATTGGAAGCGGCAAAAGACAACAGGCCGCTTAAATTTGAAGAGTTTGAGAAAAAACTCAAAAGCACAATTTATGTTTCAGCAACACCTTCTGCTTATGAACTTGACAGGGCTGGGCAGGTTGTGGAACAAGTTATTAGACCAACAGGGCTTCTTGACCCTAAAATTGAAATTAAACCAATCAAAAATCAAATTGAAGAACTTATGTTGGAGTGTCGAAAAACTATCGAAAGAGGAGCTCGCGTGTTGGTTACAACTCTTACAAAAAAAATGGCGGAAAGTTTGACAACATATTTGTCGGATAGAGAATTTAAAGTTAAATATTTGCACTCCGAAATTGACACAATGGAAAGAGTGGAAATTATTAACGGATTGCGTCAGGGGGAATTTGATATACTTGTTGGAATCAACCTGTTAAGAGAAGGTCTTGATATGCCTGAAGTTGAGCTCGTTGCAATTTTAGACGCTGACAAAGAGGGATTTTTGCGAAGCGAGGGGGCATTAATTCAAACAATTGGTCGTGCGGCAAGAAATGCAAATGGCAGGGTTATTATGTTTGCAGATACAATAACGAAGTCTATGCAAAGGGCGATTGATGAAACGGAGAGAAGAAGAAGTTTGCAAGAACAATTCAATAAAGAACATAACATAGTTCCAAAAACAATCATCAAAGAGATTAAGAACACTCTTGACATAAGCAAAAAGGTTTCAGAAAATGCTATCGCAAGAAAAGATATTCCTCAAGAAATCGACAGATTGACTTCTTTGATGAAAATTGCTTCTTCACAACTTGATTTTGAAAGAGCAATTGAGTTACGCAACAAGATAAACAACTTAAAAAAGCGTTTGAATCGAAAAGAAAAAATTTAATTTAATGCAAAATCTTAAAAATTGGCTATTGACTTGTGCCAATTTTTTTGTTATCATAAAAACAAGTGAGGATTTTGTTATGTTTTATAAAAGAGATAAGCAAGAAATTTTAAGACTTGCCAGACAAATTAAACCTGTTGTAAAAGCTAAAAAACCAGGCAAACATTTCAGTGAGGGTGGACTTTTCTATATTTTGCCTGTTGACATTTACCAAAAGGGGTTCAGAAAGAATGAGGAGTGTTTGTGCAAAGCAAATGGGGTTTATAAACTTGCAAAGATTGACACACTACACATTCTTGACAATGGAAACCAATTTAGACCAAGCATAGAAGAAGTTTTGCAACAAATTCCTGAAGAATATTTGGACAAAACGGTTGCTTTTTCAATTACGACCAAGCAAGAAATTGAAGTTGCTGGAGTGGAAAAAGAAGAATGTTTTATGAAAGCTCAAACAACACTCTATGGGTTGGAAGAAGGCAGACAATTGCCATTTTGTGTTGAAAAACAATATGTCATTATGGGCGACAATGTTATATTTTGTGAAGATGCTGAAAAGACAAAATAGAGAAAGCAAAGAAACAGCAACGAGCTGTTTTTTTTGTTGCTATTTTAAAAGACTGTGGCGGTTAAAATTTTATTTTTGGAGAAGACGCAAATATGTTGCAAAATTTTTGGTATTTTATGGTATAATTCTTCTATGATTGTGAGGAAAAAATGAAAAATGTTATTTTGGTGAAAGGTGCAAAGGAAAACAACTTAAAAAATGTTACATTGACTTTGCCAAGAGATAAGTTTATTGTTTTTACGGGTGTGAGTGGCTCGGGAAAATCTTCTCTTGCCTTTGGAACAATTTTTGCAGAAGGACAAAGAAGATACATTGAAAGTTTGTCATCTTATGCAAGAATGTTTTTGGGGCAAACTCAAAAACCTGATGTAGAGGTTATTGAAGGGCTTTCTCCTGCAATTTCAATTGACCAAAAAACAACCAACAGAAACCCCCGTTCAACAGTGGGAACAGTAACGGAGATATATGACTATTTGAGATTGCTTTTTGCAAGGGTCGGAACTCCTTTTTGTCCACATTGCAACAAAGAGGTAAAGCAACAATCAATAGACCAAATTGTCGATGCAATCAAGGAACTTGGTGTTGGAGCAAAAGTTACGATCATGGCTCCAGTTGTGAGAGGACAGAAGGGAAGACACGAAAAAGTGCTTGAAAGTCTTAAGAAAAGCGGTTATGTTCGTGTTGAAGTTGATGGAAGTATTTTTACATTAGACGAAACAATTGCTCTTGACAAAAACATTAAACATAATATCAATGTTGTTGTTGATAGAATTGTTTTGAAAGAGGGTAAGGATTCTCGTCTTTCTGGAAGTTTGGAAACAGCACTTAAACTTGCAGATGGGCTTGTTTATGTTGCAAACGAACAAAGCAGAGAACTTTATTCAACAAACTATGCTTGTTCGGAATGTGGTTGGACTTTGGAAGAAGTCTCTCCTAGATTGTTTTCTTTTAATGCTCCTTATGGCGCCTGTCCAAACTGCACTGGCCTTGGATATACTTTGGATATTGATGAGGGAATTGTTTTGAAAAATTCACATCTCACAATTTCAGAAGGGGCGTTCAATGTTACTGGTTGGCGATTTGAGCAAGGGTCAATGGCTAAAGCATATTTTGAAGCATTGTCAAAGCAATATGCAATCGATTTGAATGTTCCTGTAAATCAGTTGCCAAAGGAACAAGTTAAGATTTTGCTTTATGGCACAGGGGCAGACAAGTTGGAAGTTGAAGTTGACAACGACAGAGGAAAACATATGCTTTCAGTGGTTTTTGAAGGAATTGTCAATAACTTGCGAAGAAGATATAAAGAAACAACAAGCGAATGGGCTAAGTTTGAAATTGGAAGATTTATGCGAGAACAGAAATGTCCTGTTTGTAAGGGAAAAAGGCTTAATGAATCGGCATTGTCTGTCAAAATAAAGGGAAAGGACATTGATGACTATTGTTGCAACAGTGTAAGAAAACTTATTCCAATTTTTGAAGAGTTGGAACTTGATAAGGTAAAGACGCAAATTGCAGAACCAATTTTGAAAGAAATTTTGGCAAGACTTAATTTTCTCTTTGATGTTGGGCTGGGTTATTTGACTCTTGCTCGATCTGCAGAAACTTTGTCTGGTGGTGAGGCTCAAAGAATTCGACTTGCAACACAAATTGGAAGCGGGCTTGTTGGAGTGCTTTACATTTTAGATGAACCTTCGATTGGTCTTCATCAAAGAGATAATGAAAAGTTGCTCGCATCTTTGAAAAAGTTACAGTCGCTTGGAAATACTTTGATTGTTGTTGAGCACGACGAGGACACAATTCGCAGTGCGGACTATTTGGTTGATGTTGGACCATATGCAGGCGTGCACGGAGGAGAAATTGTTGCGGCAGGCACGGTGGAACAGGTTATGAAAAGCAAGAACTCTGTAACCGCAAAGTTCTTGCGTGGTGATGAAAAAATTGAAATTCCAAAAGAGAGAAGAACTCCTGTAAACTATGTATCAATCAAAGGGGCGAAGCAAAATAATTTGAAGAACATTGATGTGGAAATTCCGACGGGAGTTTTGACTTGTGTAACGGGTGTGTCTGGAAGCGGGAAGTCGAGTTTGGTTAATGGCATTTTGTTTCCTTATTTGTCAAACAACTTAAACAACAGCAAAATGGAGCTTGGAGACTTTAAGGAAATCAAAAACATTGAAGTGCTTGACAAGGTCATAAACATTGATCAGGCACCAATTGGAAGAACTCCTCGAAGCAATCCTGCAACCTACACGGGAGTGTTTACGGCAATTCGTGATTTGTTCGCTTCAACTCCTGATGCAAAGGCAAGAGGGTTTGCTTCTGGTAGGTTTAGTTTTAACATTAAAGGTGGTAGATGTGAAACTTGTGAAGGCGCAGGAGTTAAAGAGATTGAGATGTATTTCTTGCCAGACATCACTGTTCCATGTGAAGTCTGCCACGGAAAGAGATATAACCGAGAAACATTGGAGGTTAAATATAAAGGCAAGACAATCAGTGATGTGCTTGATATGACTGTTGAGGAAGCACTAAACTTTTTTGAAAACATTCCGTCTATAAAGAACAAAATTCAGGCACTTTATGATGTTGGTCTTTCTTACATTAAACTTGGGCAACCTGCAACAACTCTGTCTGGTGGTGAGGCACAAAGAGTTAAACTTGCTACGGAACTTTCTAGGAAAGACACTGGAAGGACTATGTATATTTTAGATGAACCTACAACGGGACTTCATATGTATGATGTAAAGAAACTCATTGCCATTTTGCAAAGATTGATTGGCAATGGCAATTCTGTTGTTGTGATTGAACATAATCTTGATGTGATTAAGTGTGCGGATTATATCATCGACATAGGGCCAGAAGGTGGAGATGAGGGAGGAACAATTGTTGCAAAAGGAACTCCAGAACAAATTGCCAAAAACAAAAATAGTCATACCGGGAAATTTTTGAAAAAGATTTTTGCTGGCAACCAAAAAGAATAAAAACAAAAAAACATCTTGAAATTCAAGATGTTTTTTTGTTTTACAATGTTTTATCTCTTTGAGTGTTCAGAACTTTGATTTTGCTTTCGAGTTCGTGATTTTTTGTTTTGCAAAAATTGAACATTCCTGAAAGCTCTGGCATTGTTGCATTGAAGTTTGCCTCCACTGCTGATGCAGGGAGTCTGTGCGTTTGTGATATATATTTATATCCCGCCATTCCTATGAGGACTTTCCTTGGGTCTGTCTGCTTGGGAATGTCTGACAAAATGGTTTTCATACTGTGCAAAACGGTTTTGGCATCTTTTGAAAATTGTCCGTCAAATGTTCGTTGGTTTCGTAAGTTTTCGTTCATATCACTCCAAAGGCCAAGGCTCATTGGACCAAAAGTGATGTCGTCGTTATAAATCTTCCAATCGTAGTCATGCTCTTTGTCATAGCAACCGTTTACTGAAAGCAAAAAGAAAATTGAGTTTACTGCAGAAATGTCAGCAATGTCGTGTTGCAATTTTGGTTTTTTGTCGAAAACCTCCGTGTAAGTTCTTTCTTCAAGTGTCATTTTAAAATCTCCTTTAAAAAATACTTGGTGCAATTTTAACACATTTGAAACATTATGTCAAGTTTTGTCTTTTGGCAGGGGCTGTGTGAAGATAAGCAATTGAGAGATGTGGTGAATTGTGTGCAAAAGTTATAAAAGTTTGACAAATGATAGGGATTGTGATAAACTTCGTTTGTTATGAAAGTTATTAATTTGTCATCAGGAAGTGATGGAAATCTTACATATATTGAGTCTGAAAGCACCAAAATTTTGGTTGATGCTGGGCTTTCTTGCAAAGAAATTGAGGCAAGGCTTTCGCTTTTGGGTATTAAGGGA
>JAGBBH010000082.1 GCA_017938505.1 Clostridia bacterium
GAACAAGATACAAAATTTAAAAGTGGTTTCTAATTGCAAAATTCTCTCTGTCAATGGTTCAATGAAGTTTGGAAGTATAAAGGCTGATGTTGATGGAAAAACTCAAGATTTTGAGGCATCAGCATTGTTTGTTTCGCTTGGAAGAAAAGCAGGGACAAGCATTTTGCAGGAGAATATTAATCTTGATGAAAAAGGATTTGTTGTTGTTGATGATAATATGAGAACTTCTGTTGATGGGGTTTATGCCATTGGAGATGTTAGAAATGGACATCTGAAACAAATTGTAACTGCTTGCAGCGATGGTGCAATTGCTGGCAATGATTGTTAAAGAGGAGAGAGTTGATTAAGGTCAACTCTTTTTTATTGCGTTGTTTAAATTTGTTGTAACAACCATAACGCAGCAGGCATATATGAAAATATGGAAAAAGAAAGAAAGTCAAACATTAGAATTATTTGCATCAAAGCACCTAGATGGAGTGTTCCATTTTTGAGAATGTTTTATAAAAAGGAAAATAAGAAAAACGAAATTTAGTGCAAGACAAATAAAATCGTTAAGTAAACCGAGATTTTGCTTGATTTGTGAAAAATCTGTGTAAAAAAAATGTCTTTGTTAATAATTTCGATATGAGAAAAAAAGATTATATTGAAATGTTAAAAAATAAGATTTTAAACAGAATTAAATTTCACGCACCAATTGTTTATGATGCAAAGGTCGATAAAAGCATTTTGTCCGACTGTGGAATTGATGTTAATTTGCCAATTTTTAAATTTGACAAACCTTTAACTAGAGAATTGCTTTGTGCGTTTAAAGAGGCGGGAAAAGAGGAAAAATTTAATCTTGTTTTGCCTTGTTCGGCACTTGGAAAGATGGGGTTGTCTGCACTGAAAGGGATTGAAAATTTAACCATTTACAGTCCACAAAATGTTTCGGTTAAATTGCTTGAAATGATAAACAAGTTAAACATAAATTATGCTTCAAGTTCAAATTATAACCTAGTGTTTAAGGACAAGTTCTTTAAAGTTAATGAAACCATTTTAAATCCGAAATATAAGGAATTTTCATTGGAACAGGTGGTTTGTTTTGATGGAATAAAGATTTTTTACCGTGAATTTGTATTAAATGGAAGTAACTTTTTTGTGAGGATAGAGAATTGCAGAGAAGTTTTGAGTTCCGCTGAAATTGAACTTAATTTGCCTCTGCTTAAGGGATATTATTATTTTAAAAAACAGGGTAATTCTGTTTCCATTGAAAATTTGATTTCAAAAGAAAAGTTTTATTTAAATTTTATTGCAAAAAATGTCAAGTTTGGATTCTCGTGTGTTGATGGTTTGGAGAATTCTACCTTTTCTTGTGTCAATGTAAAAGTCAGAGTTCCATTGAAGGCAAAAGAAAAGAAGATGTTGTTTTTTAATTTTGGCAATGGCAAAATTTGTCTTAAAAGTGAAAAAGAAGTTGAAATTTTTGAAAGGTTTGCAAAGCGAAAAACTTGCGAAATTTTTAATGTTAAAGTTAAGACAAAAAATCCAAAGTTTGATTTGTTTTTTAATTCTTCTTTACCTAAAAAAATTTGGATAAATTGGCTTAATTTGTCTTATGATGAGGAGTTGGAAAGAAAATATTTGACACTGAAAAGACTTTTTGTTAAGGGAAAGGAGAAACTTGATTTTGTTCCGTTTAGGCAGATTGGTTTGAGAGAGATTGGCATCTTTAATGGGGAATATTATAAAAAAATTTTTATTGTGCAAGGAAATGAACAGTTTTTGAAAATTGGACAAACTTCTTTTTTTAATGTTAATGGTCTTACGATGAATTCTCTCAAAAAAAGCGAACCAATTTCACTCTCTTTTGGCAGTTGAACTTTTAAAAATGTGCTTTCGTATAATTGTATGAATGAAGTGGTTATTATTTGATATTTAAAATTTGTTAATTTTTTCAAATTTTTTAAATAAATTTACTTGTAGAATGGGTATGTTTTTGTTATAATAATCTCTATGAATGGAGAAAGAAGAATTCCTCTTGCGGAAAGAATGAGGGCAACAAGTTTTGCAGACTTTGTTGGTCAACAGCATATTGTTGGAAAAAACAAATTGCTTTATCGTGCAATTTCAACGGGCTCGGTGGGCAGTTGCATTTTTTATGGCCCTCCTGGAACGGGGAAGACTACTTTGGCGGGAATTATTGCTAAGTCGCTAAATGCGAACATTGAAAAACTTAATGCCGTTTCAAGTGGCGTCTCTGATGCAAAGGCTGTTATTGAAAGAGCTCGCGCACAAAAGCAAATGTTTGGAACGGATACATATCTTTTGCTAGATGAATGTCATAGATGGAACAAGGCACAAAGCGATTGCGTTTTGCAAGCTGTTGAGGAAGGAAGCATTTATTTTATTGGTTCTACAACAGAAAATCCTTACACTTCAATGACCAGAGCAATTGTTTCTAGATGTAGCATTTTTGAATTTAAAAAGGTAAGCGAAAAAGATGTTGAAGGGGTTTTGAAGAAGGCTCTTGCTGACAAGGAACGAGGGCTTGGAGATTTTGCTACGCAAGTTGATGATGATGCATTGAAATTTTTGGCATTCGCTTGCAATGGTGATGTTAGAACTGCACTTAACAGTTTGGAACTTGCTGTTCTTTCAACAAAACCTGCTAAAGACAAAATCATTCATATTGACAAGGAAACAATGGGAGAGTGCCTAAACAAAAGACCTCTCTCGATTGATGAGGATATGTATTATGATTATTTGTCTGCCTTTTGCAAAAGTTTGAGAGGTTCGGACAGTGATGCCGCACTCTATTATGCCCATAGGCTTTTGGCGGCAGGGATAGACCCAAAAATTATTGCAAGAAGAATGATTGCTCACGCATCGGAGGACATTGGAATGGCAGATAGCAATGCGCTTTTGATGGCCTGCCTTGCACATTATGCTTGTGAAAAAAATGGTGCACCAGAGTGCTTTCTGAATTTGTCGCACGCAATTGTTTATTTGTGTGAGGCGGAGAAATCGAACAGTGTGTATAAGGCAATGCATTTGGCAATGGAAGATGCTGAAAACCAAAGGGAGGACATTGTTCCTAATCACCTTAAAAACCATCCAAGCACAAACAAAGATGGGCACGGACAATATAAATATCCACATAATTTTGGGGGTTATTGCAATCAACAATATATGCCAGACGCATTGAAAGATAAAATTTATTATGTTCCAAGTGAAAATGGTAGAGAAAAAAATTTAGTTAGAAAAAAATTCGCAAAAAATGGATTTGTTGAAAAAAAGAAGAAAGATTAAGGAGAACTTTATGTTTGGAAGAAGAGTAGATGGTGTTAAAGTCAAAGACTTGGAAATAATTGAAAAGGCTGGCCCTTATTTTATGCCTCAAAGAATTGACGCGTGCAATCTTTACAATCAACCAATTAATTGTGAAAAAATTGACAAGTTTGTGTTGGAAGAAAAGAGAAAAAATGGTGTGCATTATACATATACGGAAATTTTGTTGGCGGCGTGCATTAGAATGTTGTATGAAAAGCCAAAGACTAACAGATTTATCAATAACTGCGTAATCTATCAAAGAAAATGGATTAGCATTTGTATGAATGTTAAGAAAAATTTGAGAGATGAAAACTCTGATGAAGTTACAATGAAGCTATATTTTACTGGTA
>JAGBBH010000083.1 GCA_017938505.1 Clostridia bacterium
GATTTTTACCCTTGCCCCCACGACTATTTTCGAACTTTAGATGACGCTATGTATATGGCTGATGCGTTATATGGTTCGACAGATGTTTTGGATTATGCCGCAAAAGAATATAAAGCAAGAACAGAAATTTCAGAACGCAATCGTGCAATCGATAGCGCAAAAAGAGAAAAAGACCGCATTGCTCGCAAACTTTAAAAACAACAATTTAAACATAAATAGAAAAAATTAACAATAAACACAAGGAGGAAAATTATGTTAGTTTCAAGAAATTTTAAGGACAAAAGCGTTATCGAAACATTGTCAGAAGGAGAACTTTGGGCGCTTGACGAGTTAGACAAAGAAGGACAAAGACACGGAAGAAACACCTATGTCTGTCTTATTAATGAAAACTTCGAAGGAAAAGGTCGCCGTTTGTTTGTTGCAGTTCCGACAAAAAGAGCCGACTATGACAAATTGCACTATGAAACATATCTTATCAACTCTTGGGACAAAGAACCAAAGAAAGACAAAAGAATCAACTCATATTTTAAAGATTTAGACTCTGCACTTTTTATGGCTGATGCACTATATGGTGCCGAAGACATTGTTGATGAAGCAGGAAGAGAATATAAGGCAAGGCTGGAACTTGAAAAAAGAGAAAAAGAAAACCAAAATAATAGCAAAAAACTTTCTGCAGCAGAAGAATTAGGAATAACCAAAGAAAGTTTTGGAGAAATTTACAAACAACTTGACGAAGTGATTGACGATATGAAAACAGTTTCTCACGAACTTTGCGACATTGTAAACGAACCAGAAAGAACAAAATAATTTTATAGAAAATTAAAACCGCCTTAAGTGATAGGCGGTTTTTCATTACACACATACATCTAACAATTTCCGAAACATTATAAAAACAAAACACACTATTTCAAACAAACATCTTCTTCCATAAAAAAAGACTACCTGGTTTCAAGCAGTCTTTTTGTTTTTTTATTTCAAATCTAATTACTTAGATTTTTTGCCACCCTTTCTTGGGAATTTGATTGCTGATTGAGCAGCAGCAAGTCTTGCGATTGGCACTCTGAATGGTGAGCAAGAAACATAGTTGAGTCCTACTCTATGGCAGAATTCAACAGATGATGGGTCGCCGCCATGTTCACCACAGATTCCAAGTTTAATGTCAGGTCTTGTTGATCTTCCAAGTTCAGCAGCAATCCTAACAAGTTTGCCAACGCCGTTTTGGTCAAGTCTTGCAAATGGGTCGCTTTCAAAAACTTTCTTAGAATAATATACATCAAGGAACTTCGCAGAGTCATCACGAGAGAATCCATAAGTCATTTGTGTCAAGTCGTTTGTTCCAAATGAGAAGAATTCAGCATATTTTGCAATTTGGTCAGCCGTGATTGCAGCTCTTGGAATTTCAATCATTGTTCCAACTTTATATTGCATTGTAACTTTGTTGTCTGCCAAAACTCTGTCTGCTGTTGCTGTTACGATATCTTTAACATATTTAAATTCAACGCTGTCGCAAGTGAGTGGAATCATAATTTCAGGAATAACATTGAGTTTGTCTTCCTTCATAACTTCAATTGCAGCCTTGATAACAGCTTCTGTTTGCATTTCAGCAATTTCTGGATATGTTACAGCAAGTCTAAGACCTCTATGTCCCATCATTGGGTTGAATTCATGAAGTCCTTCAACTGTTGCCTTCAACGATTCAAATGTTAAGCCCATTTCTTTTGCAAGAGCTTTGATTTCGCTATCTTCGTGTGGGAGGAATTCATGAAGAGGTGGGTCCAAGAAACGAATTGTAACTGGTTGACCTTTCATTGCCTTGAAGATACCCTTGAAGTCGCCTTTTTGCATTGGCAACAATTTTGCAAGTGCTTTCTTTCTTTCTTCAACAGTTGTAGAAACAATCATTTCTCTCACTGCAGGAATTCTGTCTGCTTCAAAGAACATATGTTCAGTTCTGCAAAGACCAACGCCTTCTGCACCAAAGTTGAAAGCAACGCCAGCATCACGAGGATTGTCAGCATTTGTTCTGATTGACAAATCTCTATATTTGTCAGCCCATTCCATAATTGTTGCAAATTCACCAGAAATTTTTGCTTCAACAGTTTCAACAGCGCCATCATAGATTTTTCCTGTCGAACCATCAAAAGAGATAACATCTCCTTCTTTATATGTGTTTCCACCAAGTGTGAATGATTTTCCATCATCAGCAAATTTGATTGCACTGCAACCAGCAACACAGCAAGTTCCCATACCACGAGCAACAACGGCAGCGTGAGATGTCATACCACCACGAGCTGTCAAGATACCTTGAGAAGCGGCCATACCTTCGATGTCTTCTGGAGAAGTTTCAAGACGAACAAGAACAACTTTTTGTTTCTTTTCAGCTTCTGCTTTTGCTTTTTCTGCAGTAAAGCAAA
>JAGBBH010000084.1 GCA_017938505.1 Clostridia bacterium
CCAAAAGAAAATTGGCCCAACAAACATTGCTGTCAATATCTATGATGACAATTTGCCTGCTCCGAAACGAAATTCAAATCTTGAACCAACTTACAAAGATATGATTGCCAAACTTTTTGAAAGAAAAAAAGAAAAAGAAATTCAAAAAGTCGAAGAACAGCCTGCAACCCAACAACCACAACAAAAGAAGGTCGAAACAGTTAAAAATGTTGAACGATTTGCAGATTATGCAAGTTTAAAAAAGTATTATGACAATCAAGGCATCAATTTTAAGGAATACAACAAAACCACAGTCAAAAAACAACATAACACAAATTTCTTAAAATTCATTTCAGCCTGCACAATGTTCTTGCTGTCAGCAATATTCAGTGGAGCACTTTTTGCAATTATTTACAGCTTAGACAAACTCAACCCTGCAACAAACTTTATGTTTTACACCGTTCCATCAGTTTTCTTTGTGTATGGAGTGTTTGAATTGATAAGATATAAGGTTTGCATAAGCAAAAAAGCAGTTTTAACCTACAACTCAATTGTCAACTGGGCAGTGTTCATTTTAGGCGCCCTTGTTGTATTTGTCGTTAACATAACTTGCGGAATGCAGTATGAAACAATCCCTGAATATTTAACAACATTGCTTGTTCCAATTTCTGGAATTTTAATCGCCTTCCCTATAAATTATTACTTCAAAAAACTTCTTTACAAAAAGTTTGCAAAGTAATGAATAATATTAAAACATTCAAACATAATAGAAACAAGTTAACATTCAAACAAAGATTGAATTAGTTAACTTAAAAACGAAAAGAGAATATTTTGTTCAATCAGAATGAAATTCAATCTCTTTTCTTTTTTATTGTTTTTTTCTACGCTTATATATAGCCATAAAACAGTTTATAAATACAAAGATTAAAATTAATGACACCGAAATAAGCAAAAGACTCCCTATGGAATGTTCAAATACAAAACACAACAATAACACAATAATACAAGAAACAAGATGTCCAACAGCAATGGCAACAATGCTTTTAATAGGTTTTATCGAAGAAAACCCTGCCAGCAAACAACCACTATAAGCCCCAGTTAAAGGAATTGGCAATGCTACAAAAAATGCAAGCGAAACAAGTTTTTTTATTTCAGAATTTTTTTCAACCACATTACTTGCCCTAACAACACCCTTATCAATCATTCTTGAAAAGAAACCACCACAAACAAAACCACTTATTTTTGCTTTTATAAGACGAATAACAACAAACAGCAGCAATGCAGAAACAAGAGTGCCAAAATAACCTAAAACAAAGGAAGCAAACAACGAAATCGTCTTTTCTCCCCATATTTCAGTTGCAACACCCAAAGGAATAGCGACCTTACTTTCTAGCGTTGGAATCATTGAAACTAAAAGTACAGCAACCCAAACACAACCCTTAAAATTTTCCACAAAAAAATCAATCATAACAGAATATGATATGTTCAGTCTCACACATTCAAAACCATAATTAGAAAGCCAAACAAAAAAAATAAATTAAACAACTCACTCTTATAAATAGAGAATTCAGAAAAACATACAAAAAAAAAAGACTTATTTTAAAGTCTTTTTTTTATCAATTATGCAAGCAACTTTTTCGCATGCTCAATGGCAGTGCTCGAAACATCTTTCCCGCCATCAATAAGCCTTGCAATTTCCTGCACAATCTCGTCGTCATCTAATTGTCTTACTGTAGAAGTTGTTGTTTCGTCTGTTAATTTTTTTTCAACAAACAAGAAGTTGTTTGCCTTTCCTGCAACCACAGCAGTGTGCGTAATACAAATGATTTGTACAAATTCTGAAATATTGTAAAGTTTTTCTGCCAACTTCCCAGCAGTTTCACCACTGATACCAGCATCAATCTCATCAAACACAACTGTTTGAACCGACTCTTTTTCAAGCATAACATTTTTAAATGCCAAAAGCAATCTAGACAATTCGCCTCCTGATGCAGTCTTGTGCAAATCTTTTATATCCTGCCCTTTATTTGCAGAAAACATAAACTTAACAGCATCAAAACCTTTTTTTGAATAAGGAACTTTTTCAAATTCCACTTTAAAGAAAGTTCCTTTCATTTGCAAATCATCAAGTTGCTTCATCAATCCTTTTTCAAGAACAATTGCCTTTTCTTTTCTTTTATCACTCAATTTTTGGCAACTATCGTCCAAATCTTTCTGCACAGCAGTTTTTTCCTTCAAAAATTTTTCCAGCAAAAACTCACTGTTTTCCAACTCATCCAATTGCGCTTTAGCTTTTTCAAAATGATTTAACACCGCCTCAACCGTCGTGCCATATTTTCTTTGCAACCCTTTAATCAAATCAAGTCTAGCATCAATCCTTTCCATTTCTTTCGGGTCATATTCAGCCTTATCCCTAATTGTTTCCAAGACTTCAGACACATCTTTCATATCATAGTAAGCATCTTCAAGTCTTTGCCTACACTGCTCAATGTCTTGAAAGTTTGAAATTGAATTTAATTCATTCTTACACTCAAACAATTGAGGACAAACACTTGTGCCCATTCCGTCCAATTTTGATAGAACCGCAGAAATCTTATCATAGATATCAACCGATGCAGACATAAAATCAAGTTTCTCTTTTAACTCGACATCTTCACCCATTTTCAAATCTGCACTTTCAATTTCATTAATTTGAAATTGCAAAATATCCTTCGTTCTTTCTCGTTCAGCTTCATTGCCGCCTAAGGAAGAAATTTTTTGTTCAACACTTTTAAGTCTTTCAAAATTGATTTCAACCTCTTTTTTTAAAGAATCAACTTCTGCCCCTGCAAATTTATCAAGCAACAATAAATGATTGTTCACATTAAGCAAGCCAACGCTATCGTGTTGCCCGCAAAAATCAACCAACAAAAGCGACAAATCTTTCAAAGTTTTTGCAGTTGCAGGAAATCCATTGATTTTAACAGAAGACTTTCCTTCAGCGTTGAGAGTTCTTGTAATTATCAATTCGTCTTCAACATCAATTTCCAAATCTTGCAAAAAATCATTAACATCTTTTCCAACAGATTCAAAAACAGCATCAACTCTCAAAGAGTTTTCTCCGGAACGAATAAGATTTTTATCAGCCTTTGCCCCCAAAGAAAAATTCAATGCGGAAATAATTAAACTTTTTCCCGCACCAGACTGACCAAGCAAACAATTGAAACCCTTATCGAAAGAAATTGTTTGTTTTTTTATAAGTGCAACATTATTTAATGAAAGAGATGCAAGCATATCTAAAAACCTCCCTCACATTATAACATAATATCATTTAAAGTTACAACTGCTTCACTTGCAAAAGTTGTAGTTGGAAAAATCAACATAACAGTGTCATCACCATAAGTTGCTCCCATAAGTTCTGTTAAATTAAGTTTGTCAATGAACGAACATACACTAGGCCCCATACCCTTAATAGTTCTAACAACAGCCAAATTCAATGCCGACTTAACAGAAATGACACTTTCTTTAAAAATGGTTATGTATTTATTTGAAATAACTTGTTGTTCTGAACCAAGAATAGCATATTTATATCTGCCCGAACTTCCTTGAATTTTTGTCAAACCAAGTTCTTTTA
>JAGBBH010000085.1 GCA_017938505.1 Clostridia bacterium
ATCTATTCATAAGTGTTCTTACATTGCCTTTGCCAAGCCCTGTAATTTTCATTAAATCCTCACAGTCTAAATAATCTTTGTTATATCTATCTGCAAGTCTTTTAGCTTCTGCAGAAATCAACATCTCTGCTTGTAAATCTTCTTGTTTTAACATTAAAATTAGTACTCCTTCATAATCAAAATCTCCTTTCTATAAATTCTAAAATTTACTTGCATCGAGCAATGTAAAAGTGGCTATTTTTTAATTTCTAGGGCTCCCGAAAAGATTTTGCCATAAAACTTTTTGGGAAAAGGAAAAGCCAACCAAAAGTGCAATAAATTTTATAAAAATAAAATTTTAAACAAAAAGGTTGAGCTTTGACGCGGAAGTAGGATTCCTCCTTGCCGAAACTCGGGGAGTGTATGCAAATTTGCAAACATGGGGTTTTAAAAAGCATATACGCGAAAAACCATTTATTTTAGGGCATTCATGGCACTAAAACATGGTCAAATGCATAACAATCCTTATCCTGCTTACTATAAAATAATCCAATATTATCGACTTTTATGGGCTTTTCATAGCAACCAAGATTTTCATAAATAATTTTTACATTCTATTACATCTCCTTTTTTTATTATTACACACCCGCAGTATCACCATCTGATACCACGAAACAAATTTATTTTATCACACCCTCTGTAAAGACATCTTTTACAGCGGAATATATTTTTACATATTCTACAACAAGGATACGATACCGTTTGTCGTATCGAAAAATTTAATTTATTATAATACAAGTGCTGTACCAGCGTTTGGTGCAACACTAATTTTTTACATTATACAACCACCGCAGTGACACCATCTACCAACTCGATAAAAATTAAGATATCTTTTCTTTATTATTAATTTCTTTTCTGGTTAACAAATAAAGATGAATTAAATTCATCTCTTAAAAATAAGAAAAAGAACTATCGATATTGGTAGCTCTTTCTCTATAAACTATTAAAAATTTTTCTTGTTAACCATTGCCAGTATAGCACAACATTCCAAAATTTCAAATAGTGAAAATGTTCTTATTTTGTTATATTTTGTCTTTGTTTGTCAAAATTAAAACATCCAATCTTAAGATTTAGTGTCCTTGCTAAATTTTTGGTATTACTGAGTGATTATCTAGAGAATGTTTTGATAAATCCCATCTGCCAACCTTAATCTTTTTAATTCTTTTCCCAGAACCGAAATCTAACAAATCTTCTCTATTTAATATTTTTAAAACTTTGTCTAAACTTCCTAAACCAGCAGAAGATAATAAGTAAGCTTCTTCAGGGGCACATAATTTACAATATATTTGAAGTTGTCCTAAATTTTGCAAATTAAGTTGTGTTTTTTTTGCTTCTATAAAATATATTTCTGCTTTGTTATCCCAAATAACCATACCTAAAACATCAATTTCAATTTTTAATCCAACTACTTGTGGATAATATTTTATTATTCCATATTTCTCTAAAACAGAATCTAAATAGACAGAATGACAGTCAACGACTATAATTTTGCATTTTTTACCTTTATATTTATCTTTAAGATATGTATCTAACCATACTGTCATTTCGGAATATAGTTCAACTTCTTTTGCTACATTATTCGCCATAACCCAAGTCCTTTGCCAAATTTGTCCAAGATTCATAATGTTTACCTCTAATACTCAAAGGTAAAGAGTCATCATTTTCCATAGGATGTATAGGTTTTTCTTTTCTTCTAATTGTTTTTTGCCAATAAAACTTATGTGTAGAATTAACACTTTTAACTTCCAACAAATCTTTTGCATATTTTTCTAATACTCTTTGTTTGTGAATAATATTAAAACCTATCGGAAGAAATTCATTAGCCCAAATTTTTACTTGATGTTCTTTTTTCCAGTAATACTTCTTTCCTTTGTTATACTCCTTCAAGTTAGAGTCTCTAAAATTAGGGTGTCCAAAATCGATAGTTTGAACTGGTATATCTAAATCTTTCAACATATTAGCAATATCAATTACCATTTGCCAATTTCCTGGAATTTCTATATAAACCCTGTGCTCCTCTGGATGACCAAATGCAGCATTGCTTTTTCTAATATAGCCAGTTACGTCTGCAATTCCTCTTAATAATTCTTTCTTTTCGTCTGTTTTCATTCCAAATAACTCATCGTTCATTGTCATTGTTGAGTGATGTACGCCATTTCCAATAAATCTTAAAATTTCTCGCATTGTATAATCTGCATTTGGTATAGTAAATGAAAACAGTGTAGCCCTCTTTGTTTGAGATATAGGTAATGAATAACCAATTAAAGGTTCAACAATTCCTCTAATGTCAGCCAAACTGCTTTTCACATATACGGAAACCTCACGTCCCTCATCATCAATTAAATTCTTATGAGGTAATTCAACTGTAATTGTTGTAGTGTCTGATTTTCTTTGAACTTCTCCATTACCTAAAATCATACCTATCAAATAAGCCATTTGTGTATTCATTAGTTTTTATCTCCTTCGTTTTTATTATTAGATAAAGTTTTATATATTTGGTCAGCAATCGCCTTTGCCATTAATGGGGGAACAGCGTTTCCTATTTGTGTTCTAACAGCTACTTTTGTTCCGTAAAAAATAAAATTATCATCAAAAGATTGTAATCTTGCAGCTTCTCTTGGTGTTATAGCCCTATTCAAAAATGGGTGATTATTGGTTCCATTAGAAGCGGCGTCAAATCTAGTATCTATTGTTGGCGAAGGTTCATCCCATTTTAATCGCCCCCAAGTTGAATGAAATTTTTGTTTTCCCAATAATTCTTTTGGAAGATATTCTTTACCTTTTTCAGGTGGAATCATCTTCAATTTGTCTATTGCAATTTTTGCATGATTTGAGGCTTTGTGATTATATAATTTTCCCGAATTTTTCCTCATTTCTTTTTGATATTTAGATTTTGCTATATTTTTATAATTTTGTTCAAAATCTCCTTCATTAGCTTCTAAATATGCTAAATCTTCTATGGCCTCACGAACGGTAATAAGCTTACTTACGGTAGGCAACGGGAGTTTTATCTTACTGCTTTTACAACAAATAAATATAGTTCTTTCTCGCGTTTGTGGAACACCAAAATCTGTTGCTTTAAGAACACCAACATCTACCTTATATCCCAACTTTTCAATAGCAGATACAATTTCGTTTTTAAACCAACCATTAGATGTTGATAAAAGTGCCTTAACATTTTCAATTACAAAAACCTCAGGTTGTAGTTTCTCAACTAAATTAAGATATTCTACAAACAAAAAGTTTCTTGGGTCTTCTAATCCTAGTTTCTTGCCTTTTAATGAAAATCCTTGACAAGGTGGTCCACCAATTATCATATTGACACCATTTTTTCTAGACAATTCTACCACTTTATCTTTTATTGTTGTATTCTTGATATCTCCAACAACAACTTCTACTTCTGGCATATTTTTCTTTAAAGATTCTGCTAGTTTTTCATCAATGTCCAATGCTACAACTGTTTTAAAATGTGGGTTCTGGTGCATTCCATAAGACATACCACCGGCTCCGCAAAACAAGTCTAAAATCTTAAATTGTTTTTCATCTAACATACATTTCTTATTTCTAATTAATATCCTTTTAAATAGTTCTTTGCCATTAATTGTTGGCTTAAATAAATCAAATTCATTATCAGAACCGTGATTTGCCTCTCCAACTATTTCAAATTGTTCTTCGTTATGATATTTTAAATAGGTAAGAGGAACACCCATAATTCCTGCATAATCTTTTGGTATGTCCATAACCTTTGATACATTAATTGCATCATAATTATCAAACTTTGGATATTGTTTAGGGTTATAATAAGAAGTAAGTTCCAGTTTTAAATGCTTTCTTTCAGTGTCCAAATTTGTTAGCCACATAGCATTTCCTAAACTTCGCCATTTTTGACCGTTTTCATCAACCCAATATCTAGTTTCTCTTGGTTGAGTATCGTTAGGTACTTTAAATGCCATATCTCCAAATCTATAACCAATCCAAGCCTCACCACTTTTTATCATTGGAAAAACTTCTTTGTATGTTATGGCGTTTTGATTTCCTATAATTAAATATTTTTTGTTATATTTAATAAGAAGTGAAAACAATTCGGTAAATTTTGAAAAAGGTGGATTGGTAACAACAATGTCTGCTTCTTTTAAATATTCAATACATTCATCGCTACGGAAATCGCCATCGCCTTTTAATTTTTTAACTAGCTTTTTACTTCTTAGAAAGTTTAATATTTTATCATCACTTATTTCTTTTTCTTCTTTGATCTCTATTTCATTTACAATCATCACATAAGCGTAATTCTTATCTAAAATTAAATCGTTATTATCTTTCAAATTGAACTCATCAACAATTCTAGAACCTTTGTATGATGTACATATTAATCTTTTTAACTTTAAAACATTAAAGTTTTTTAAGAAGTAATTAGCGGATGCTGATTTATAAGGGTCATCACAATTACATAAAACTATTTTATTACAAAATTGGTCTACATAATGAGATAATTCTTCTTCAACCATTTTATAATCGGTATACCATTCATCAGTGTTTTCCGAATATCGCGCTTTGTTCAATATCGAATTACCTTTCATTCGAATTGCTCCTTTTATATATTTTCCATTTAAGTATAACATACTTTTTGTCAAATTGTGTTGTTATTTCAAAACTTTATAAAAATATTTATAAAAAATGAAGAACAATCAGTTCTTCATTTACATCTCATTATTCTTTTTGATGAATTCATAAACTTTTTCAGTAAGAATTTGAGCTTCATCTGACAATTTATCGAAATCATCGGTAACATCAATTACGGATTTACAAAACTCTATTTTGTTTTTTATAGTTCCACTATCAGCAGAGTAGGTTTTTATTTCTCCATTAGGGAATAACGCATCTATAAACTTACCTAATTTTCTGTTTGCAAACTTCTTTTCCTTTTCAAACACCTTGTTTATTTCACTTTCTTTTTTAGGATTTTGAATAATTAGGGTTTGTTTAAGTATTTCAGAAGTTATCAAATTTTCGACTTCAGTAACAGATAGTTCATAAAAATTTTCTTTAAGTTGTTCTCGATACGCTTCTTTTCTTTTAGCTTTTGTAGAACCTTCTTTTGGGTTATCATTATCAGCAATTAAAAATATATTGTTATTAATGTATTTCGCATTTATACTATTAGGATTATCAGTTTTATCAAAATTAAAATGTGTTATATTTCCACCACCATATTCAATAAATGTGTAATCTACGTTTTCTCTATATATTTTTTTATCTTTATACTTATCGCAGTATAATTTAAGGTAATGCTTTAAATATAACCTGTCGGTTACACCTTCAACCCAAATACTGCAATTAGATAAAAATAAACTAGAATTTCTTACACCTAATTCATTTAATAAAGACATATCTCCATTATTACATTGTTCAATCAAAAAATCTTTGCCGCCGTTTTTTGATTTATCTTTAACTTTCTTAAATTTAAATATAGACATATTTATATTAGTGTCGGCAGATGTGTCAAGAACAATGTTTGAATGCGTTGTAATAAAATATTGATGATTTTTAAACAAATCAGAGTTTATTACTTCAATGAATTTTCTTAAAACGCCTGGATGTAAATACATTTCAGGTTCTTCAATAAAGAATAATTTGTTTTGTTCATCTTTATGTTTAAACAAAGAATATAGAATTATAATTAATTGTTGTGTTCCATCACCCCAATCATATATAGCTCTCTCATCTTTTCCAATTTTAACACAGAGAACCTTTTTCTTTTCATTTGGGATTAATTGCACTTTATCATAATCTGAAAAAAAGTTTTCTTGTAGAAACTTTTGAAAATCTTCAATCAGTTTTCGTTGAGTTTCTTCGCCCAATAACATTGATTTTATTTCCTGATAAAGTTTTCCGCCTGTTAGAATCTGATTTTTTATATTTGTATCTTTAAAATATTCAGCATAAATGATATCACTATATATATCAAACCTTTCCAAACCGTCTGTCTGTAAATTTAATAAACTAATAAAATGGTTAATTGAATCTTTATTTTGTATATGAGCACTTTCAGAAAACTTTTTTAATTTGTTATTGATAATAGATTTATAGTCTTTTGTCCCACGCAAAATTGGAAAGTAGTATTTGTTATTAATAGATGTTGCTGCTGAATTCTTTTGTAAATTACTAAAAAATGATTCTATTAAATACGAGTATGACGAACGCTTGTTTTCTAATCTATTATACAAATCATCAAATTTTTCAAATTTGTTTTCAGGTTCTTGTTCGAAATGTCTATATATATCTTTTATTAAAAGATGACATAATATTATCTAAGTTATCAAGATTCATTGCATAAAAATTTGTAACAAATAAATGTCTTAAAAATCTGCTTTTACCAGAGTTATTTTCACCAATAAAGATGTTTGTTTTGGATAATTTACCAAAACAACAATTACTATTCACAAACTTATAATCATTGTTTAATTCTATTAAATAATTTGATGATGAACTAAACCCAGTTTTAGAATTAAAAATAATATCTATCATGTATTATCTCCTTTCTTAAAATCAATATTGTCTTTAATTTTTTCTAATGTTTTATTGCAAATTAATATATCTACTACACATTTTAATGCTCGTCCAATATCTAAAACATCATCATCTGGGTAAACGGCTCCATTATATGAAAAGGGTCTCATACCTCTATAAACACCTTGATAATGCGTTATTCTTCTTGAAGACATATATTGAACCTCGTAACCATTTCCTTCATGCATGATTTTATTTCTAAAATGATATAGGTTTCTTAAAGATGAAAGTCTTTTTTCTCTTTTTGAGTCATCATATATATCTTTTAAATATTCTGAAATTTCAACAAGTAAGCGTTCCTGTTTATTTCTTCCTTCATTTTCTAAAAATAAAGATTCAAGATGTGCACACAATATAAGATTGCAAGCATCATATTTTTCAATCGATGCAAACTCATACGCTGTATTAAACATTGATATGGCATTGTTCCACTTGTTTATAATTTTTAATTGCTTGGAATCATATTTTCTTAAATCTAAAAAACAAGTTTGAATATATAAATCTAATACGTTAGTAAATAAATTCAAATTTTCAATCAAACTGAAAGTGCTTATGTCTAAGAAATATGAAAAGTTACACATAAAAGAATACCCATAATATCCATCATTAAATTTGTGCGTTTGTTTATAATTTTCTTTATTGTAATAAACCACATATGTATTAGCTGGATTAACCCAATCTCTTCTTAATATTCCCCAGCTATGCGGTTCTTTATCTTCTCTAAAATCTATGATTCTTAAAATCGAATATACGGCTTGAGCAATTCTTCCGGATTCTTTTTCCATTTTATAATCTACATTGTCAATTTGTATAGACAAAATAGGATAATTAAAGAAATTTCTATCCTTAGCAAGTAAGATATGTTCTTTATCCAATTTATTTTCGAGTTGAGATTCAAAAAATTTACATAAATTATCACTCATTTTACCTTTCTTATCTTTTTGTCTTTTCTCTTGTCGCATTCTTAAAGTAAAATCATCATAATCTATTAAATCTTCTTTGGTTGGAAGAAATATGTTCATATAGTTATTCAACTTAACATCACCATTAAATTTACTTTTATCTATAAAATTTATTGGAAGCAACATTATATTTCTAACAACTAATTTATTCAATTCTTCTTCCAAATCTTTTAATAAAGAAGTATACCCTTCAGATTCATACTTTGAATTCTTTAACAACTTAACCAAAATATCTTGGAAACGACCATCTAATGTATAATTTTTAAATTTTGCAACATCTGTATAAATCATATGTAGTATTTCAGCATATGGTTTAGCCGCTTCATAATCCCACGAAACACGTTCATTAACTTGAGCTGCTTTTAAAAATTGTTGAAAAAGTGTTTTGTTCATTCGTTTATCTCCATGCCAATATTATAGCATATATTATCATAAATTGTTTATATTTATCATAAAAATATTTGACAACACTTGATGTTCGGTTTTAGGCGAATTTAGATGATTTTGGGTGGGGGAATTGGGTGTTTTGGTGGGTTAAAATGGGGCTTTTGTTGTCAACTGTTGTCAGATTTTTGAAAATTGACAACAATTGTGGAATTTGGGGATAACAAAAAATACAGGAAATATAAGGTTTTCCTGTGCTTTGAGTTCAAGTCTCGTTTTGGTAAAATTCAATACTTGGTAAGGCAGAGGTCACGGGTTCAAGTCCCGACATCAGCACCAATCATAAATCTTTGCCCCCCCGCATTTAGGGCAATTCAAAGGTTTTTATTTTCTACAAATTTTTACTAAATTTCCTCTCAAAAAACATTTGCTGTCAATTTTGGGAGCATTTGCTTTCAAAAAAGAGACAAAAAAAATAAACCGATATCAAATATTGAACTATTGGCCTAAACTGTTCTAAAACTATATTAAACGAGTATATTTGCTATCAATTTATATTAACTTTTTTATACCTTGAATATTTGCAACCATCTATTACTATTGACTTTTCTACAAATTTATTATTTAACTTCTTTGACATAAGTTTTCCTTTACTTATTAGCACTAAATAATCATTTTCGTTTTGATTTATTAAGTAAGAATAAACCAATCCTGTTTTAATATTATCTGCAACTTCTAATGTCCCTGCACCAATAAAGAAATCAAAAAGCCCTTGCCAAAATGTAAGTTTTACTTCGCTTGTTAGTCTTTCTATGCTATTAGCATTAGAAAATCTTTCTGATATAAAGTTATCAACATTCTTGAATTTAGATTTTTCTTTATCAATTTTTTCTTCTGTTGTATCAAGTTAAAGTTTGATTTCTTCTATTTCAATTTAAAAATGCACAATCGTTATAGTGTTAAAAAAACGACTATTTCTTCAAATTCTTCAATTGACGATAAAAACATTGATACTTCAGAATTTAATCTTGACAGCTGGGACTAACATTGAAAAAACACCTCAATTTATTTGCGGTGTTTTTTCTTTATTTTTAAAAACAGTGAGCACAAAAATCTTTACAATATTACTTTCTGCTTGCTAATGTTGTGTTTTTATATTCTTCATCATCAGTTACTTCCTTGATGATTTTCATACACTTTGGAAATTTTATTTCTCTGTTTTCATTGCTAAACTCAATTTCCAAAATTGCCTTATCCTTCCAGAATGGATATATGTCAATTTCAAAATATTGATTCTCATAAACCAAGCAATATCTTGTTTTTCTGATTTGTCTTTTTGTTATATCCGCTTCCATAAGAGCACTGAGATATTGTTGTTCTGAAATTCTCTCTTCAAACTCAAATCGCTTGCCATTGCCAGCATATTTTTTTATCGTTTTTGTGTAGATATAACTTCCGTTATACCCCCTTTGTCGAACACGAATTTCATCATCATTTTCGGATTTTAAATATGTTTGAATAATTTCCACTTTCTTGCAAGCTTGGTTCTTTTCCATTTTTTCAAGGTTCGGCATTTCAATTAGAAACTTCCTTTCAATTTCATAAGGAACAGGTTCTCCGAGAAGTGCTGAAATTTCTGACATCAACTTTTTCATTTTGTCTTCAAACCCACCCTCGTTGCCAACAATTCTAAAGTGAGGGTGTCCCGCCCAAACAGAAATTCCTCTGTCGTCCTTTTCTCTTGCCTCTTCAATTGTTTCTGTTCTTGCCTTGTTGTTTTCAAGAGTGTAAAACTCCTCCGCACCTTTTGCTGCTGTAACCAAATGAAAAACTCCATCATAGTTGTCCCTCAATTTGATTTCGGACAAGTTCATTTCTTCCATAAGTCTGTCGAACTCATAGTCTTCTAGATAAATTTTGCAATCCAAAAGCCCCCTGTCAAAAACAACCAAAATCTTTTCAGAACCATAAATTTTTTCCAAAATTCTGTCATAGACCTCTTCCTTTGCAAGCTGCATTTCCATCAAGGTTTTTTGGAAATCATAGCTTCTCTCGCAAGTCCAAGGAGCAACCCCGCTTAAAATAAGTTCAGTTGCACTTTCTGCAACAACGATAACCGAATAACCTTTCTTGGTAAAATTCGCTTGAATCCAACTTAGTGCTGTTGATTTTCCAGAACAAGGACCTCCCGTAATTACAATTTTAAAAATTTTTTTGTTCTTCTTCTTTTTCCCTTTATTTACAAACTCCTCAAACGGCACCTTGAAAATTTTTGCAAGTTCTTGAATCCTTTCAAGTGTTGGATTTGAAGAACCATTCTCCCATTTTGATATTGCCTTGTTTGAAACATTAAGTCTTGAGGCAAGTTCCTTTTGAGATAGTCCCAAATTTCTTCTTAAAGATGCTATATAATTCCCAAATTCAAAACTTTTCATTTTTTCTCCTTTGTTGCTCTTATTATAACGCTAACAAAAACAAAGCGCAAGGAAACAAATCTCCAAACGGTAGAATTTTAAAAATGATTTTTAAATTGTCAAAAAAGTCTTTATTCATCAGAATGTTTGTGCTATAATGACTGTATGAAAATATTATCTCCTGTTGGAAATTTTGATAGTTTGAAAATGGCTGTGTTTAATGGTGCAGACGAAGTTTATTTCGGAATTAACGACTTTAACGCACGAAACAACATAGATGGTTTTTCATTAAATGAAATTGAACAAGTGGTAGATTTTTCACATGCTTTCAATGTCAAAGCCCTTTTAGCCATAAATATATTGTTCTCTGATGATGAACTTCAATCTGCCTTAGACATTGTTGTTGACGCTTTCAATCTTGGAGTTGATGCCTTTATTGTTCAAGACCTTGGACTTGCAAGTTTAATTGCAAAACACTATCCACAAATTGAACTTCACGCAAGCACTCAAATGGGACTTCACAACTTGGAAGGCGTTAAGTTTGCAGAATCTTTCGGTTTTAAGCGTGTCGTTTTGGCAAGAGAAACTCCGATGAAGGAAATTAAACGAATCAAAGAAAACTCGAATGTTGAAATCGAATATTTTGTTCAAGGAGCTTTGTGTGTATCATTCTCAGGAAACTGCTATTTAAGCGGACATCTTTTTGGTGCAAGTGGAAATCGTGGAAAATGCAAACAACTTTGCCGACTTCCTTACACTTTTGAAAAAAATGGCAATCCCCTCAAAAAAGGCTATTTGCTAAGTGCAAAAGATTTTAATATGATAAACCGTCTTGATGACCTCAAAAATGCAGGAGTTGATGTTTTGAAAATTGAAGGCCGAGTAAGGCGTCCAGCCTATGTTGGAATGGTTACAAAGGAATATTTCAACGCCCTTCACAAAAACAAAGTTGACAAAGAAAACATTTGTCTTGCTTTCAACAGAAATTTCACTGAAGGCTACTTCAATGGCAATGGACAAATCATATCCAACATTCAAAACCATATTGGACTTGAAATTGGAACGGTAGAAAAAGTTACTGTCGGCAAAAATTTCAATGAAGTCATAATTACATCAAATCGAGAACTTTATCCAAAATCGACTTTTAAATTTTTTGCCAAAAATACAGAACAAGCAACTCTCACAGCCTATGATTTGAAACCCGTTTCAAAAGGGAAATATAAACTTACAACAACACAAAAAGTGGCTGTTGGCAACACCGTTAGACTTATTCTTGACTCAAAGAAAGAAAACGAAATTTTGCAAACACAAAAAAAACGAGAAATTCAAATTTCGATTAATGCAAGCAAAAATCTTCCAATAAAAGCAAAAATAGATTTAGGATTTAAAATCATTGAAGTTGTCGGACCAGTATGCGAAATTGCAAACAACCAACCACTGACAGAAGAAACTTTTATCAACAACTTTTCTAAACACGAACTGTTTTTTGGAAAGTTGACATTCAAAAAACTTGATAAAATTTTTCTTACTAAACAAAAACTGAACGATTTTAGACGATTGGTGTTTGATGATGTTTATAAAGAATTAACATTAAGACGCAAACACTCAACAAAAAAACAAAAAATTGAAATTCCTAAAACTTTGAACCCCTTTGACAATTTCCAAATAGTAGAGAAACCAAACGAACCTCTCAAGGCATTAAACATCATCTATTCCCCTTCTTTCTATGACTTGCAAGATATTCAATCTTTTAAATCTCTCTGCGAGAAGCAGAACAAATCCTTTTTTCTTGACCTACCAAATTTTGCTCTCGAAGAAGATATAAAGGTTTTAAAAAACATTATCGCAAATTGCAACCTGTCTGTCATTGCAAACAACTATTACGCCCTTTCTTCAACAGACAATTTCATTGTTGGTGCGGGACTTAATGTCTACAATCATCAATCCGCTTCCATTTTTGATAAACCGGTTATCACTGCAGAGAGCAACATTTCTGCAAGAATAAATTTCCCATATATGACATTAAGACATTGTCCTTTCAAAAATCATTTGAGTGCTTCTTGTGCAAAATGCCCTTACAAGGAAGACTTTCAATATAGAATGGAAAATGGAACGATTCTCAAACTTAAAAGAAAAAAAATGTCGTCTTGCACTTTCTATCTGACTGATTAGATATAAATGTGACCAAAAAAAGAAACCTCCTTTAAATTTCCTTTGGCTGGTTTCTTTTTTTAGTTTTTCAATTCAACTCTATCAATAAATTCGCTTGCAATTTTGTCCAATTGATTTTTTAAAGACTTTTCGCCTTCCAAAAAATCTTGATTCAAATCCAATGCCTCAACAGAGATTCTAAGTCCACAAATGGTTTGACTGTTTAAAATTTCCTTATCAATTATGCTATCTGGAGTTTTTGCGTAAAGCAACATTCCTTCAACAAGACTTTCGTCTTGACTGACGGATAATCTTTTTTTCAAAACCCTGTCTTTGTTGATTGTGTAAGAAAAAATTTGATAAAAATGTGAAGAGTGATAGGATTCTTTCCCTTGATTTTCTGCAGTTTCTTTTTTGTAGAACTTTGCATCAATAATCAAAAAATGTCCTCTATACTCTAAAATTATATCTCCTATCATTTTTGGAAGAAGTGGTATTTTTTCTTCTGAAATATCCCACTTAATTTCTCTCTGCTCCATTTTTAATTTCTTATTGCCGTGGTCTTGCCTGGTTTTTGTCCACTCTTTTTCAAAATATTTGTAAATGAAATTTTGATAAAGTGTATGTAAATTTTTCTCATTGAAAAGATGATTAACTCTGTTTTCTCCACTGTCTGTGGAAAGCAAAAGTTCTTCATAGGCCAACTTGCAAATGGCAATCATCAACCTATATCTTGCATTAACCGAATTGAAAACAATGGAATTCCACTTAACTGTTTTTAAGTCGATTTCTTCAACCCCTCCAAAATAGAACAAGACTTTTTTTAAATCTCTTGCAAGTTTTTCTCCTTCACTCCCTTGCAATTTTTTACTCTTAACCAACATCAAAAGCGTTGATTTCAGAATAGAATTCAATAAATTGTTTGAAGAAAATTCATCATACTTGCAAACCAAAGTGTTTTTGTTTCTCATCTTCAATGGAATGGTTTGTTTTATGTCAAGTTTACCTTTAAATGACGGTAGTTCTTCTGCAACCTCAACATAATCTTTCAAAAGTCCTTGCTTTATTTGATGAGAAATTCCGTTTTTAAGAATATATGCAAAAAGGAGTAATGCGTTGTCAAATTTTTCAACTTCCACCAAATCTTCTTCTGCTTTTTTAAAGTCCTCAAAGGCATAGGCAAGCATATAATAAATGTTCTTAATAAATATGCCATTTTTAGTTTGCATCAAAAATCCCTCTCAAATCCTTTTTAAATCTCTCTGCCTTGTCTTCACTGTCAAAATAATATTCATCAATCAATGGACAAATTTCAAAATCTATAATGTCCTTAAGTTCTTTTTCAGCATCAACTTTGCAGAAATAACTATGTCCGATTTGAAATCCATCACCTAAATCTTTCCTTATTTCTTTATTAGTTTCTTTAATCTTATAAATAACCTGATTTAATTTTTCATTCTTTTTTTCTTCGATAACTTTCTTGAATTTTTCGTTTTCAAAGGCAGGAGAAAGATTAAAGAAACCGAACCTTCTTCGAAGTGCATAGTCAACCGAGGTAATACTTCTGTCTGCGGTGTTCATCATTCCTATGATATAAAGATTTTTTGGAACACTGAATTCTTCTTTTGAATACATAAGCTGAATTTTGTCTTCTCTTTTGTCATTTTCAATCAACATCAAAAGTTCACCAAAAATCTTGCTCAAATTTCCTCTGTTGATCTCATCAATGATAAAAAAGTAATCTTTATCAGGGGTTATCTTATTGCAAAATTTCTTGAAAATTCCATCTGCCTTATCAAACCCACCCTCTTTGTTTGGTTTGAACCCTTCGACAAAGTCTTCGTAACCATAGTTCTGGTGAAATTGAATAAACTCAACATTATCGCTTGCCTCTTTACCTGTCAAAAGTGCAGGTATTTTTTTCGCCAAAAAAGTTTTTCCAACCCCTGGTGCACCTGTCAAAATTACATTCTTTTTTCTTTTCAAAAGATTTTTCAATCTTTCGATATTTTCATCATCAATATAAATTTTTTCAACCAACTCTTTTTCCGAGACAACATTTTCCTCTATGCCATCAGTTCTTGAATAAACATTTTCTGCATTTTTTGATTTTTCAACTTCTTCCTTTTTTTGTTTTTCAATTTTCTCTTGTTTACCCTTTTCTTGAGAATTGACATCTGACATTGCAGAGAAAACACAGAACTCCATTCCTTCTTCTGTTTCTGGATATTTTTTTCTCACATAATTTCTGCAAATTTCACATAACTTTAAATATCTTTCGCCATCAATTTTGTCTAAATTTATATTGCCTTTTTCATCTTTAATTTCTTTTTCTAATTCCGTTCCATCTAATATATTTTCTTTTTTTATGTTAGAAATATTCTTACTATCTAACGACAAGAAAAACTTTGGTCTTATCCAAAACAACCCCATAGTCAATTTTCCTATTGAAGTCCATTTAATTTTTTTTGTTTTTACCATTTTTAAAAATAAATTGTTGAAATTTGTTCCGTTTCCGACAGTCAAACCTATTGATTCACTGAAAAACTCCCACAAATTATTCATATCATCTTTTCCTTTGTTGTCCGTTTCTCCAAAATACCAATAATTCTGAGCATTTGGCATAGGAACACCATCAAAACTTGCCGGAATGACTGATTCTAATTTAAATGCACTTTTAAATAACTCAAACATTTTTGTTCTTTTTTCTGTGCCAAATCTATTTGCTGTTGAAAAAACAGTAAATGGGTCAATATCTCCAAATACTCCTCCATAATGTTTTTTAAATGCCTCAATACTTTTGTTGTCTAAAACTTTTTCTAATTTATGAAACAACTCTTTTCTGTTGTTTTTATATTCAAGCAGTTTGTCTGCCAACTCTTCGTATATTTCTACCCAGTCAAATTTTGCCATTACTATTTTTCCTCCATTTGTTTTATCTTATCACACAAAAGTTTTTTTTCAAAATGAATATTAAAAAAATGTCAGCATCTTTGTTGCTAACATTCTTTTTTGTCTGTTCTATGTTTTCTTATGTCCTTAAATTTGTTTCAATACCTCATTAAGAGCAATCATAATTCCAAGTTTGCCATATTCATAAGTAAGTCCACCCTGCATATATGCTGTAAAAGGTGCTTCCATAGGGCCATCGCAACTAAGTTCAATTGTGCTTCCGCTGATGAAACTTCCTCCAGCCATAACTTCTTCATTTGCATAGCCAGGTGTTTCACAAGGCTCTGGCGTTACATAACTTTCAACTGGCGAACCAAATTGAATTCCTTTGCAAAAGTTTACCAAATTTTCTGCAGTTCCAAGGTTGATTGTCTGGATTATGTCTGTTCTTTCTTCGTCAAACAACGGGTCAACATCAAAACCGAGTTTTTCTAACATTCTGCTTGCAAAAGCCATAGTTTTTAAACTGTTGCACACCGCTTCCGGAGCCATATATAACCCTTTAAAGAAGTTAAGATTTTCATTGAAATTTGCACCAATATCTTTTCCAAGACAAGGAGCAGAATATCTCTCCGCAATGTCTAAAATCAGGTCTTTTCTTCCAATAATATATCCGCCTGTTTTTGCATGTCCGCCTCCCAAATTTTTCATAAGTGAAGCAACGATAATGTCTGCACCAACTTCAATTGGTTCTTTGTCCTCAACAAAATCACCATAGCAGTTGTCAACCATAATTATAACATCTTTGTCAACCTCTCTGATTGCCTTGCAAACTTTCTCTATTTTTGCAATGGATAAACTCTTCCTGTGGGAATATCCCCTTGACCTTTGAATTTCAACCAATTTAACCTTGCTTTGTTGAAGTCTTTTTTGAATTGCTTCGATATCAAAATCATCATTTACAAGTTCAATTTGTTCATACTTAATTCCGTTTGCAATCATAGAATTTTTGCTGTTCCCCTCAAGACCAATAATTGTTTTGAGAGAATCATAGGGAGCACCAGAAATTGAAATGAAAGTGTCGCCGTATTTCAAAAGTCCAGTGAATGCCAAATTGAGTGCGTGTGTGCCTGACATAATTTGAGGGCGAACAAGAGCATCTTCTGCTTTGAAAATGTCTGCATAACATTTCTCAAGTTTATTTCTTCCTCCGTCATAATATCCATAACCCGTAACTTCTGCAAAATCAGTTGTTGAAAGTTGACAGTCTTGAAATGCCTTCAAGACTTTTGCACTTGCAATCATAGAATTTTTTTCAAAGTTCTTGAAAACTTCAACAAGTTCCGCTTGGACCTCATTTGCAAGTTTAACCAATTTTTCATCAATGTTATAACCAAAATACATATTTTTCTCCACAATTAATTTTCTTATATTTTAACAAAATAAAAAAATTTTTTCAACGCATTTGCAATGAAAAATTAAGAACATTTATAATATAATTTTCTTTCTGTTGCCTTTCTCTGAACTTTCTATGACAACAATTATTTCTTATTTACAAAATAATGAAAAGTGGTCTTCTTTCTTTTTCTAAAATAAAAAAAGAGGTTTTCCCCTCTGCTTATCTCTAATGTTAACCAATTCCTAAATGTTCTTTGTAAAGTCCTAGATTGTAATATTCCGCAATAAGTTTAATAAGTTGTCCTGATGTTGGTTTGTCGTGAATAGTAAAAATTTCTGTATTGAACATTTTGTTAAGTTCTGAAAAATTCTTGTTTAAATATGTATCTTCAATGGCGTGCCTGATGCTTCTTTCAACACAATTGTTTTTTGAGGTTTCAAAAGCTTCTCCAACTTGAATGTAAATTCCTTTACATAAATTTCTGATGAGTCTTGGTTGTCTAATAACAAGTTCAATTGCATAGCAAAGATAACTAAATCCTGCCAAATCTGGTCTTAAACCAATTCTAATAAGTGCAAGTGTAACTATTTTGTTAATATCTTGAAATCTTCTATCAAACATAATTCCTCCTCCTTTTAAAATGTGAGTGCAATGAAAAAGACATAGTCCGCCGTTGACTTCAAAATATCTCAACTTGCTTTTTTTAGCAAGAAAAACGCAAATCACATCACATTATTTTAGTGCTTTTTCATCTTCAAGCACAAAAAAATTATACCATAAAGAACTTGTTTTCTAAAAATAATTTTATGACTATATCTCCCTAGTTTTAGTGTTAAAAATGCTTTTTTGTCGAAAAAATAATGAAAATAAAAAAACAAAAAGTTTCCCATATTATCGAATAAAAAACTATTTTTATCAATTTATTATTTACAATAATTACGATGAAAATTTTTCTTTTTCCAATTTTTCATCTTCCAAGTTTATGTTTAAAATTTCAGTTGATTTTACATCAATAACAGCTCTTAAACATTCCCTTTTGAAATCCCCATCAATTTTCTTAAACCCATCATACTCCATAAGTTCTTGTGCTAGCATTGGTCTTTCTTTCACAGCCATTACACCAAGTTTGAAAAGAAAATAAGGATTGCAAATGTTTTCATATAAATATGAACGATTGACTTCTGCACCAAAACTTTGATAATAATCCTTCTTTACAAACGCCTGTTTTGCAGTCGCATCATAAACAAAATCCCCAGTTTCTACCCAAGCGTGTGGAAATTTTATTTTTTCGTTATTGACCGTTTTTTCAAGATTGTGAAGATACCCGTGTTTTAAAGAGCTCCTCGGAATTGCCCTACACAAAAGAAGTGCGTAAAAGTAACAATTGCCAGCAGTTTCTTCATTTTCAATCCTTTCGCCAACAGTTAAAGAACCAAACTTAAATGAAAGAAGTTTGTAGAAATTATCATCAAACTTTGCAGACTTTCCTTGCAAAATTGAATCTCTACAAATTTTCTTGAACATATTGTCTATTTCAAACAATTCTTCTATCTCGCGTTTGTTCATCTCTCTTATATAATAACATATGTTTAAGAATATTTCAATATGATTAACAAAAATTGGCTTCAAGTCATAGAAAAAAGTGAAAGGAGAAAACAATGGCAAATGACATTTTTTTAATTGGTGCAAACGATGAGCACGGACTTAACCCTCCAACTCCAGGAAAAAGAACCCC